>JABDCE010000009.1 GCA_013288285.1 Bacteroidota bacterium | reverse complement strand
TGACTATTGGCCGATTCCTCCACTACATAAAAGTTAGTCGTGCTGTGGTTGTCATACGTTATACTCTCCCAGTTCGAGCTTCCTGAACCCGGTGCACCCGTGCTTACCAGTGTATTCGAGGAGCTATTGATCGGTAACGTGCTTTTTATTTTCGGTATTTTCTGCATGTTGTCACACGCCACATAAAAATAGCCATTGAGATAATACACACCGCTTGCCTCAAAATCATCAGAACTGCCATAGCCGGGCAATAGCTTGTACACCTTGGCTTCAGCCACCGGTGCGCCCAGCATAGTGGCCCCCGCTATACGGTTAGCGCTGTGTTTTATCGGGTTCAGCGCCGATTGTGGCATTGCAGACATTCCCGAACGTTTGGCGCACGAAGCGAGTACTGCTGTTCCAATCACAATAGTTAAAAGGTAGTGTTTGTTATGCATGTTTTATTTTTTCGCAATGATACCACCCCAGTATTATCAGCTTATTAATTTGGCATTAAGCTTCCCTTATCGCCAACACCAATCAATTAAAAAACACCAGCTATACACATCGTACGTTCGCAAAGAATCACAGCCAAATTCAGAATTAATAAAAAACTTATTCCTAATTTGTAAAATCCATTTATATGCGTAATTTTATTAAACTTATACAAACCCGTTTTAGGATTTGTATGAGTTCTCTTAAAACACTTTCTATAAACAGAAATTTTATGAAGCACCTATTATTCTTTTTCTCAGCATTGCTGTTGTCCTTTACATCCTTTGCCGTAGCGCCCATCACAGGTTCATCTATTAATTGTGGTGGTGGCACTGTCGCACTCTCCGATGCCACATCCGGCGGCACTTGGAGCAGTAGTAATACAGGTATAGCCACTATCGGTTCGTCCTCCGGTGTCTGTACCGGTATAAGCCCTGGCACTGCTATTATTTCTTATACTGTAAGTGGCGTATCCGCTCTTATGACCGTAACTGTCATACCTGCTATAAGCAGCATTACAGGCTTAACTTCTGTATGCATGGGTTCCTCCACGACGGTTGCCTGCCTTAACACCGGTGGTTCATGGAGTAGTAGCAACACAGCTGTCGCGTCCGTAGGCTCTCCGAGTGGCACTTCTGCAACAGTGGTCGGGATATCCCCGGGAACATCAGTGATCTCTTATTCCATCGGCTCAGGCTGTGTTTCTACGCTCACTATGACCATACTGCTTGCACCCGCATCCATTACTGGCACCTCAATAATATGTCAGGGCACTACATCCTGCCTCTCAGATGCTACATCGGGAGGATCATGGGCCAGTAGCGACCATACCGCGGCTACAGTGGGTTCTACAGGCTGTGTTTTCGGTGTTGCCCCCGGCACTTCCATTATCTATTACACGCTTTCTTCAGGCTGTACTGCAGGTACCACGATGACTGTTTCCCCAGTTCCTGGCGCTATACTCGGCGTATCGAACATTTGCCTGGGTAGCGCTATTGGCTTATCAGATGGGCTGTCTGGTGGCACATGGAGCACTGGTAATTCCGCTGTTGCAGTGGTGGGTTCATCTTCCGGAGTGGTAACAGGAGTGGGCTTGGGCTCAGCAAGCATTACTTATACATCCGGCACTGGTTGTAGTACTTCTACCTCTGTTACCGTTGACCTCCCGCCATCGGTAATCATTAGCCCTACTCCGTTTTGTCTCGGCACTACGGTGACTTTGTCAGATGCAATTACAGGCGGTACGTGGTCAACCTCTAATCCCTCAGTAGCGGCCGTAAGCATTCCGTCGAGCGGCTCGGTTTTCGGTACCGGTGCCGGTACCGCAACGATAACCTATACACTCGGAACAGCTTGCTATGCCACCAAAGTTGTAACGGTTTACCCGGTAGCTGGGATAACCGGCACGGCCAAAATGTGCCTCGGGCTCACTGCCTCGTTGACCGATGCCATTGGTGGTGGCACCTGGAGTAGCAGTACCTCTACCGTCGCTACAGTAAGTTCGTCGGGCTTAGTAAGTGGCTGGGCTGCCGGCACATCAACTATATATTATACCACACCGCCGGGTTGCGTTTCTTCAACCGTGGCAACAGTAGATCCGCTACCCACAGCTATCCTGGGTAGTACCGGCGTATGTGTTGGTAGCACCACATCATTGACAGATGCTACAGTTGGTGGCGTATGGAGTGGTGGCACCACTGGCATAGCCACAGTTACCACCAGTGGCGGAGTAGCCACAGTTACCGGCCGGGGCATTGGCACCACCACAATAACCTACACCTCATTTACAACCGGCTGCTTCACTACCACAGTGGTCACCATCACCTCCAGCCTGCCGGCCATCATAGGCCCCGGTACACTCTGTACTGGCGCATCGGTCAGCTTTAGCGATGGCACGTCGGGCGGAGCATGGACCAGTAGCAATACTGCGATAGCATCAGTGGGCTCAGTCTCCGGCTTGGTGAACGCAATATCTGTCGGCACCTCAAAAATATCCTACACCCTGGGTGGCGGTTGTGCGGTGGGTATGACCGTAACTGTCGATCCATCTCCAGGTGCTATCACGGGCACTACAAATGTCTGCGCGGGCGCGACCACCACATTGTCCGACGGCGGCACCGGCACATGGAGCAGTGATAATACTTCCGTTGCCACCATAAGCTCCTCCGGCCTGGTAACAGGCGCTTCACCGGGCACTGCAACTATCTCGTATACAGTTGCGGGAGGCTGTACAGCCACAGACGTTGTCACCGTCAACGTGCAACCACCCACAATAACAGGCTCATCATCAATATGCATAGGCGCAAGTACCACGTTAAGCGATACACCTTCCGGCGGTGCATGGAGTAGTAGCGACAACACCATTGCCACGGTCGGCTCCGCATCCGGTAGCGTCACTGGTGTTGCAGCCGGTACCGTTATTATTTCTTACACCATGCCCGGCGGCTGCATGGCTACAGCTACGGTACTTGTGTATGGTCCCGAGATACCGCAGATCTGCGTAGTATCATTAGACACTGTCAGTGGGAAAAATGTGGTGGTTTGGGAGAAGACCGGCATTCTCAGGGCGGCACAGTACAATATTTACAGGCTGTCGCCCATCAGCACTTATGTGCAGATTGGCAGCCAGGCTTCCAATGTCTTCAGCACTTTTACAGATACCGGCTCATATCCGTTGATCCAGAGTTATAGTTACAAACTCACCCTCACAGACTCGTGCGGCAATGAATCAGATACAAGTGCCTGCACCACACATACAACTGTTCATCTGAACTCAGGCGCAGGCTTAAGCGGTTCGGTAAACCTGGTATGGAATTTATACGAAGGAAAAACCATCACTACACAGAATGTAATGCGCAGTGTCGGCGGCGGCGCGTTTGTGAACATCGCAGCCCTTGCCAATACCGTCACTTCATATACAGACGCTGCGCCCCCATCCGGATCATTAGTGTATAGGATCGACCTCACCGCTTCCGGTTGTACGCCAACAGCCCGGACAACTGCCTACGAAACATTTTCATCAAACCCCGTGTATGTCGCGCCTGAAGGTGTTACCAACGTAAGCGCGCAGCAGTCAATTTACATTGCACCAAACCCTACTCACGGCAATGTAGATATTTACGGTATCGATAAAGCCGACATTTCTATTTACAACATTCTGGGCCAGCAGATAAAAGAGAGCAAACAGACTAACCAGATCTCCGTTGCTGATCTCCCAAATGGAATTTACCTCATAAAACTATACACAGACAACGGCGCACTCATCTATCAAAACAAAATCATAAAAAACTGATGGCTTGAGTAAAGAATTGATTATATCGTAAAAACAAAACGCTGCCCATGAAGAAGCTATTACTTTTCGTTTTGTTGGTAATTACATCGGCCTCCTCTTTCGGGCAGAAAATTTACTTTACAGATACAAGCAATGTGTGGAACATGTATATAGTCTCATACGACGACGGCGAGACAACTTCCAGCGGCGGTTATCTCGCCTATGGCTCTGCCTATGTCAATAAGTACCTGGGAGATAGCATGATATTTGGCTCCTCGTATAAAATATTGGGCGATGGCTATGGCGGTTTAGCCTTTGTACGGGAAGATACCCTTTTGAAGAAGGTCTATACAATACGTGTCAACGACACCGACACCACCGAAGTTGTGCTATATGATTACACACTACAACTTGGCGATACCTTCAGAACTACATATGTAGCTGGTGTTGTTACTGATTTCGACTCTGTTACCATTAATGGCTTATGGTACAAGACATGGCACATAACCCAATACGCCCCTGTTATCCCTTATTACTTCAGTGAGATTGACGTAATAGAGGGAATAGGTAGTATGGTAAGCCCCTTTTATCTTGTTAATTATGGAGAATCGAGGGTTGATCTCATCTGTTTTGCAAACAGGGATAGTATTTCTCCGCTCAGTAAAACATTCGATGGCTATTTCAACAATAGCTGCAACAACCCATTTTATGTAAAACCCATTGGTGTTAAAGAAGTAAATCGTAATACCCAACCCGCACAATTATTCCCTGACCCCATCGACAAAACTAGCAAGATTGTCCTCCCTTTTAAAACATCATCCGCCAGCATTATCATATCTAACGAACTTGGCCAAACAACGATCAACACTACGTTTCAGAACACCAACGAATTCACCTTTGGTGACAAGATCGCTGTACCGGGCATGTATTTTTACCGCGTCACGGATATAGAAACCGGCCAACAGTTTTCAGGAAAATTTATTAGCAGATAAAGCATAATACTGTATAATCATGAAGAATATCCTACTTTTCGTTTTACTGGTAACAATGTCCGCTTCCTCTTTCGGGCAGAAAATTTTTTTTAGTGATACTACTAACCTGTGGAACATGTATGCAGTCAACGCAAGCGAGTCCATGCTTGTAAGTTACACTTACACGAACGAATATGTTGGCGATACAATAATACACGGGATGTCATACAAAATACTGAACGACTACCCGACAGGGTACGTCAGGGAAGACACTTTATTGAAGAAGGTTTATGCCATATATACCAGCGACACAGCCTCTAGTGAGGTGTTGCTTTACGACTATACATTAAAGCTTGGCGATACATTTAGTACGCCGTACATAAACTGTATTGTAGGCAGTCTTGATTCACTAATAATCAGCGGCTTATGGTACAAAACTTGGCATCTATTGCCATACACCCCTGACAGCTATGGTATCGATGCGTATGATGTTGTTGAAGGAATTGGAAGTCTATACGGCCCTATGAGTCCTTTCACAGAGTTGTCCTTTTCCGAAACAAACGTTAGTCTCACGTGTTTCACAAACAATGGTGTTTCGCCTCTTCTTAGTAAGCTTGTCGGTAACAATTTTAATAATAACTGCTATACACCACCTCCAAAAAATGTAGGTGTTAAAGAAGTAAATCGTAATACCCAACCCGCACAATTATTCCCCAATCCCATCGACAGAAGTAGCAAGATTGTCCTCCCATATAAAACATCATCCGCAAGCATTATCATATCTAACGAACTTGGCCAAACAACAATCAACACTACGTTCCGGAACACCAACGAATTCACCTTTGGCGATAAGATCACTGCACCAGGCATGTATTTTTACCGCGTCACGGATATAGAAAGCGGCCAACAGTTTTCAGGCAAATTTATTTGCCGTTAAATACAAAAACAATCCACAGCTATGAATAAAACTACATCGAACAATATAATGAAGTGGGCAGGATTGCTGTTCTTTCTATCGCTAACAATCGCGGGATATTATCAAACCAATATCCTTGTATCAATGGTCGGAGGAATATTACTTGGTTATTCGGTCAAAGATTTGAGTAGCTTTTTCGTATTGCGGGTGCGCACTGGAAAAACGATGTAATAACTTCCCTCGTCATGCACTATATGTGCGGCACATAGTACGGGCTGATGAGCAGGTACACCAGCACACCCGTCACGCTTACATACAGCCACAGCGGCCAGGTATACTTCGCCAGTTTCTTATGCTTTTCATATTCGCCCGTCAATGCCCTGTATGCCGTGAACAGGATGAACGGCAGTATCACCGTTGCCAGGAATATGTGGGTAATAAGTATGAACAGGTATATGAAGTACATGGCGTCATGCGCTCCGCCATACTTGGTTTCCGCGGCCAGTAGGTGGTGCCCTATATAAGATACCAGGAACAGGCTCGACAGTGCTATAGCCCATAGCATCAGTCGCTTGTGCATCACGTAGTTCCGGTTCTTTACCGCCAGCAGCGCCCATATCAGCAGCACAGATACAGTACCATTGATTATCGCGTTCGTCAGCGCCAGCAGGTGCACATTAAACCCCAGGTTCAGCCCCGTCAGTGGCTTGAAATTGGTCAGAAAGGTCACTGCGCCAAATACCACGAACGATACCACCCATATCAGCAGGCGCGCCTGTTTGTCATTCTTCTTAAGTGCGGGAGTCAGCATAACTATCTTTTATAAACTTCAATAAATTATTTCCTGTGTTTCCATTCTATATTCAGCAGCACTATATCGTCAGCACAGTGCCGCACATCGGTATCATTCAGCCCGCTGTAGTAGCCCCGTATATACCTGTCTTTATCTATCAGCACTAATTGTTCAGAGTGTATAAAGTCTTCCGCTCCACCATCGCCGGGTCCTGTTGCCACGCCCAGTTCATTCCGTGCAAAGTTATAGATCGCCCGCTTATCGCCCGTCAGGAACCACCAGTTATCAGGGTCTGCGCCATATTTGTCAGCATACGCCCGCATCACCTGGAACGAGTCCCGCTCAGGGTTAATAGTTATCGTCACAAACCTGATGATGGTATCCAGCCGCGCTTCCTTCTTAGGGTCTTTACGAAAGCTGGTCTGCAGCAGTTTCATACTGCGGGTCAACCGGGGGCAACTACTGGCACAGTTGGTGAAGATAAAGTCTACCACTACTATCTTCCCCTGCAGTTCCTTGTTCAGGGCTACCGGTTGCCCAAACTGGTTGGTAAGTGTAATACTGTCATTGACCTTGTGGTAGAGGGTATCATTGCCTGCTTTACCGTCCGCACTTACAGTTATCTTATCTATATGATAGTAGCCCGGCATCTTCACCTTATTCTTGGAGAGCACATTGGTTACCTCATAAAAAAATAGCGGTAGCAATACCGCTACCACTATTCCTAAAAAAAACGTTCTGTTAGATCTTTTCTCACTCATTATTTTTCAGCCTCAATGTGCTGCCTTGCCGGAGATTCACTATTCATATGCAACCAGAAGCCGCCATCCGCAAGGAACGCAATAATGAACCACACGAACAATACCAACGGTATCAGCACAGTAACTATAAATCCTTTGAACTCGTCGCCAAGGTGCATGAACACCGCAACTATATACCCTGCTTTCAGTATGGTCAGCCCCAGGAAGAAGAAGTTTACCAGTCCTTTCGGCATGCTATGACTGAAAAACATACCCATGATCACCTCTACTACAGTGATGGCCAGCAGTATCCAGAATATTTTCCAGATTCTCGATACCTGGTTTTTGCTTTCCGTTGAGTTGATGTCGGTATGGTGCTGCAATACGCCGGAGTACAGTTTCGACTGGTCGCCTTCGTATAAGTGCTGTATGCTGTCGTTATTATGATGTGCTGACATTTGTTTGAATTTTATGCTGGGCCCGCAAAAACGGGATTGTTGTTAGTTAATAAATTAGAGCAAGTAGAAGCAGGTGAATACGAATACCCATACCAGGTCTACAAAGTGCCAGTAAAGGCCTATCTTTTCTACCATCTCGTAGTGGCCTCTGCGCTCGTAGACGCCGTTCACGGTATTTACCAGTATCAGTATGTTGAAGATAACACCTGAAGTAACGTGACCACCGTGGAAACCGGTAATGGTAAAGAAGTAGTTGAAGAAATTGTGGCTCGACTGCATCGCTACCAGGGGATGTGCGTCAACGAATGCCAGCGACTTATGTCCGAAGAAGTGCCTGTATTCCTCTACTGGTGTATTCACATCAGTGAATGCGCCCCAGAGTGCACCGCACTCGCCATGAAGGTGTGTCCATTCCCATGCCTGGCAGCTAAGGAAGCAGATACCGCCTATTATCGTCCACAGCAGCCATTTGGCCACATTCTTCTTATCGCCATAGTGGCCCGCATGTACAGCAAGCACCATAGTCACCGAGCTCATGATCAGGATAAAGGTCATAAGGCTCACAAACAGCAGCGGCACTTCATGCTCACCCAGGAACGGGAATGCCTTGAACACCTGGTTGGCATCAGGCCATACAGCGCTGAAGAAACGGGTAGTACCGTAAGCAATAAGGAATGCGCCGAATGTTAAAGCATCCGACAATAGGAAGAACCAGGTCATCATTTTTCCATAGCTGACGTTATATGGCGAGCGTCCTCCGCCCCATATACTTGGCTCATTTGCTGCTGTTACTACTGTTGTTTGTGACATAATCTGTTTTAAAGGTGTTCTACCAATTAACGCTGCACGTTAATTTGCGTGCGAATTTCTAAAATTTTTCACTGATTTGCGAGAAAAAATATAAATAAATATAACCACAATACATCAACGAAGTGCCAGTACCCTGCCATTATCTCCAAACCCGTTGCATTGTAGGTCTTTATTCTCGTTCTAAAAGCACGGTAAAATACAATTATTAATGCAACAATTCCACCAAAAAGGTGAAGAAGATGCAATCCGGCTATAATAAATAGGAAAGAACCACTCGGATTACCGTCCAGCCGCACAGTATCTGATTGGTTAAGCACCTGCCCGTTTATACGCACCTGCTGCAGGTGATGGTATAATTGATAAAAACCAGTGTATTGCAGCACCCCGAACAGCAGCCCCAAAAACAGCGTAATGCTGATGAGCATCCTGAACTTCTGCATTTCCCTATTCTTAAAGGCTTTCACACCCATGTGTACGGTAAAGCTGCTGGCCAATATCACTGCAGTAGAATACCAGAATACTACCGGCAGGTTAAAATACCGCCAGTTTCCCTGCGCCTCACGCACCACATAACCGCTGGTAAGGCCCGCAAAAGCCATACTCATACTCCCCATCGCCACCCACAGCATGAATTTCTGCGGATGTATTCTCCTTTTTTCTGTCTGCACCGTTGTATCCATAATTGTCACTTTTAAACCTCCTTTCTGCACCACTATGCCTTACCGATCACCAGCGCCAGCAATATCGTTGGCAGATAGATGAAAGACGCAAACATCACCCTCCGCGCCGATTTGTAGTCATTCTTCACATAAAACACCACCGATGCCCCAAAATACATTACTGCAGCCATCAGGCACACCCACATTCCGGCATTGCCCACCATACCTAACACATGCGGCACTGTAGCCATAGGTATCAGCACTAAGCTATAGAGCATACATTGTATTCCGGTAAATCTCGTTTCCTTTTCACGCGTGGGGAGCATACGTATGCCCGCCCGGTTATAATCGTCAAATGCCACCCAGGCTATGGCCCAGAAGTGCGGGAACTGCCAGAAAAACTGTAGCGTAAACAATATCCAGCCGCCTATCCCAAACTCGCCTGTACCCGCCACCCAGCCTATTAGTGGCGGCAAAGCTCCCGGTATAGCGCCTATCAGCACAGCTACCGGGTGCACCTTTTTCATGGGGGTATAGGCAAATGCGTATAATAATAAAGAGAAGAAGCTCAGCGCACCAGCCATTGGGTTAAAGTAATAAGCCAGTACCACCGCACCCAGTATACCTGTAACCGCGGCGAATATCCAGGCTTCTACATCGCCCATCCGCCCATCCGGCAAGGGCCGGTTACGGGTGCGCTGCATCAGCCGGTCGCTATCCCGCTCCAGTATCTGGTTAATGGTATTGGCGCCACCGGTCACCATCATACCGCCCGCAAACAAAGTGATAATATGCTGCCACAGGCGGAAATCGTTCCAAACGAATGATATACCGGGGGCCATCAGGTAGCCGATCACACTGCTGAACACTACCATGCCGCTGAGGTTGGGCTTCAATAACTGATTATAGTCCCTGAAACGCCCTAACGCCACTATATGCCATTTTCCCCTGATAGGCTCTTGCCGCAACATCAAATTATGATATAATAAATAAAAATAGTTGGCAAAAGTAAGCTTTTTTCTGAGTTTTTGGGGTGAAAATCTTCATTCGGGTGCAATTCAAATCTTCGTCTTTTTTTACATAAATTTCCAGTGTGCTCCAGCGGAGCTACCGCTTTGTAGTAAAAACGATCCAAGATGTTTTTTGCCCCGGAGCGGGCTACCCAATTCGCGAAGATTTGAAATGCACCCCTTGTTCCCATATCCCAAACCAACAAAAGATTCTATTATCTGGCGAATTTTCTGAATGCCTCCAGGTCTGCCGCAGCCTGATTCACTTGCCCTGTAAAATCGGCGATCTGCTTTTCTAACACCATCGCCCGGTTATTGATATTCATCTTCAGGTAACTCAGCGCCTGGTGCTCCTTGCCTATTAGGTGTTCTATCTGTCTTCTTATTTTCAGCACATCATTACTTACCTGTAGCATACCCGCAGCCACCTTACCCTCATCGGGTATATACACAAACCCCGAAGCCATTTGCCGCTGCCAGCTATAAAGCGCCTGTATATTCTTCGGACCTATGCCCGGCACTTTAGTGGTCTGTAGCTTGCTGATGTCTGCCGCATTCCTGATCCCATGATTGATGAGCGCCGATTTTTTTGCAGCGCCAAATAAAGGGATAGCGTGGCTTTCTATATCAAAATGATAAAGGAAATAATCGAGCTGCTCGTTATAGAGTTGTTCTTCCATTATTTTTTTTCTGCGCTCAGCTTCATCGGGCAGCCGCCTGAAATCATGTATCAGCTTCGTCAGTTTATCCAGCCCGGCATTGTAGTTATTGATGTCCGCAGAGGTGTCGTATGCTGCCGCCATAGCATACAGCCGGCTGTACATTTGCTGCTGTACGTCTATACGCCGCTTCAATTCCTTCCTTATCCGCACCGCCCATGGCGAATATTTATAGATCACAATAGGCAGGAACGCCGCCAACGACGCCAGCATGCTGTTCCGTGTCTGCAAAAAATATAACCCCAGGCACACCACCGCAGCGGCAATACTGGCGGCTATCTTAAACATTTTATAGTTCCGGTATTTCCGCTCCACAGGGTTAGGCACAGCGGTATTGATCGTTGGATTGTGCTCCCACTTCTTCAGTTGCATCTGCTCCAGCCTGAAGCCGTTCACAAAACTTTCTATGTCATTAAGCTGCGAGTTGGCATGCAGGTAGCTTTCGTCAAGAAAATACAGTATACCCCTGTTCTTCTTAAAACTGCACCACGGGCATTCCGCCAGCTTACCTGGGTAGCTATGCAGCCGCGACTCCCCGCAGGTCACCATATCAGCCAGCAAAGCATCCAGCGCACTCACCCAGTCAGCGGGCACAGGCCGCTCATCCTGTTCAAACGCGCGATGGAACAATGCCACTACGTCATCCGTGAGATTACTGATAGGGAAGCTATCAGTTGGTGGGAAAAGCTTCTTCTTTTTATTCTCTAATGAGTACGCAAACTCACGCTTACGTATCGCCGTCTCTTCGTCAAAGTCTGCGGCCAGTTTATTCTTCCCTGCAAACGGGTGCCGCCCCAGGAACAGCAATTGAAACACCAGCACCGCCAGCGAGAAACTATCAGTGTTCACTGTCCGCACTATATTTTCAAACGATCCCTCTTTCAGCAGTTCCGGCGGCGTATACCGCGGCACGCCCACTTCACAAAAGAAATAAGCATCACTACCCTTCACCTGGAACGAATCACAATCAATGAATGCTACCATGCCCGACGAACTGATGAGAATATTGCCTTCGTTCACATCTCCGGCTATCAGCCCTGCTTCATGCAGCTTATAAAATGCAGTGGCTAAGTTACGCGCCACATGCACCAGGAAGTTGTACCCCTTATCCGGAAACAACCGTTTCCGGTCCATCGGGCTGAAGATCATGTGCAGGGGCACATACCCGGTCAGCTTCTTCATTACAAATCCGCATGCGTTTCCTTTGTCGTTATACACAAGATCTGTAGGCCATGCTGCATAAGCTTCTATGGCCCCGTTCCTCATCGCCACCATTTGCCGCAGCTTGTCTATCTTCTCCGCAGGCAGCGCCTCGCTATATAATTTCAGTACCAGGCCGCTCTGTTGTTGCAGTTCATACACAGCGCCCTCGCCGCCCCTTCCCAATTCGCGGCCGGTTATATATTGTTCGCTATGCAGGCCTTTAAATATCATACGCCTATCCTTGTAGCCAGGAAGAGTGTCTTATCGTCATCCGTCCGGTCGTTGATCTGCTTGCTGTCTAAGTACTCACCCAGCTTCCTGTGCAGCACATTGACTTTTTCATGATCATTCGCCATTCTCAGGAACCGGAACATATCTGTAAAGAAAGGCTGGTGCGCCGTTTCCTGCTCCGTATTCAGTGCCAGCAGTTGCATGCCGTCCGTGAAGATAGCCACCTCATTTACCGCACCTTCTGTTATCACCACATTCAGATTACCGAAGCTGCTGTCGTCTACCAGGAAGCAGGTACTGTTCTGGTATTCGCCATTCTCAGGCCACCATACGGGCAGGTAAAACCCCGTACCGTCATTGCGCACTATAGCGCCATCACCCACCTGGAAGAACGCTGCCCTCCCCTTCGTTATATAGCACCCCAGCATGGTGCACGAATACTCATTGAGCGGCACATGCTGCCGTTCCGCAGCTGCGGCCAGCCCGTAGTATATATCCTCTGCCAGCGCGTAAATATCGCCCTGCGATATCGCTGCGCCGGAGAACGCCACCATGCGCAACCCATCCGTCATCATCTGCGTAGCATATCCCGATGCAAACCCTGCAAAGGCAGCACTTCCCGCGCCATCGCTCACACAGCATATCATCACTTCGTCTCCATTCACATCCTTCGCCACACAATATTGCACAGCATCTTCACAAGGCTTACCGCTGGCCGCGTGCGAGGTGCCTGCCACACTGCTCCCTATCGCTTTCCACATCATAGCTCGGTCCATCCGCTGGGAGGTAAAAGATTTATCGTGCTGCCCGGATTTTTACTCGATACCATTTTCATCGAGGCCGATAGCCACATGAAGAACTCACGGAACATCAGCCCCTTCAGTTTCAATGGCGACCTCACCGATATCTGCTTCAGTATATCCATACTCGCCCCTTCCACACCTATCGCGAAGAAGGCAAACTTCTTACCGTCCTCTCCTTCCCGCACTTGCCTGGCTGCCTGCGCCCATTCATCAGTAGGTGCCCCATCCGTTATCAGTATGATCCATGGTTTGTAATAAGCTACCCCATGCTCTTTATATTCTCTTTTCCTCCTGGCTACCATGTCTATCCCCATGCTTATGGCCGCGCCCATAGGCGTATCGCCATTAGCGTCCAGTTCCCTCGTACTGAAGTTAGGTACTGTATGAAAATCCGATTCCACCGTTACCGGCCCAAAGGTCACCACTGCCACTTCCACCCGCTTGGTGGCCAGTGGGTCCATCATCAGTTCCTGCTTAAAGGTACGTACCCCTTCATTGAGCTGTGTTATAGGCATGCCACCCATAGACCCCGAAGTGTCTAACAATAACACACACGGACACCTTGGCTCAGGGTTATCCGCAAAATTATCACTCCCGAAAGGGATCTGTTCAAATGAAATATACTCGTCCATAAACTAAAGGTAAAATATTCATGGATGGCTGCCAAAAAACAGCTACGCGCACAGCAGTGCTTCCGTCTCCTTCCGTAGTTTGTCTTTCTTTATAGACACTACGCCTACTTCCTCACATACCAGCCCGCCCGCCAGGTTCGATATCTCTGCCATCAGGTGCACGTCCTTCGTCAGGGTGTATACCAGCGCCGCCGTAGCTATCACCGTATCTCCCGCCCCCGATACATCGGCCACACTGCGTATCCGCGATGGGAGAATGGACGACGTAAAACCATTGTTGAAGAACACCCCTTTTTCAGATAACGTAATGAACGTTACATCATGGTGTAGTATGCCATTCAGCTTGCCGTGTGCCTCATTCAGTTCCTGCTCAGTCACATGTTCTATAGGCAGGTGCATACCTTCCCGCACTTCCTTCAGGTTCGGCTTGAAGATCGTCACATTTTTGTACGCCAGGAAATTATTTTTCTTCGGGTCTACTGCTGTCACCATCCCTATCTCCTTGCAGTGCGCTGTTATGCGCTGTATTACATTCTCTTTCAGCAGGCCCTTGTTGTAGTCTTCAAATATCAGCGCGTGTGGTTTCACCCGTTGCAGGTACTTAAGCACCTGGTCTATGAAAGGATGCTCTTCATCGGCATACAGTTCATCGGTCACCTCATCGTCTATACGCATCATCTGCTGGCTGCGGCTGATGATCCGCGTCTTCGTCGTCGTAGGCCTGCGCCAGCTGTGCGATACCAGGCTCGTATCTATGCCTGCGTCATTCGCCAGTTTCACCAGTAGCGCGCCCTCGCTGTCGTCGCCCACCACGCTGGCCAGCGTCACCTTAGCGCCCAGCGCCCTGCAGTTCAGTGCCACATTTGCCGCGCCTCCCAGCCTGCTCTCCCGCTTGTGCAGCGCCACTATCGGCACCGGCGCTTCCGGCGATATCCGCTCCACATTGCCCCACCAGTAGTTATCCAGCATCACATCGCCCACCACCACCACGTGCAGGCCGTCCATATCGTCAAATATCTTTTGCAGTTCCGCCTTATTCATTGCTCTTGTTGCTCTTTTGCACTATATAATATACAGGTATGCCCGCCAGCACTATGATGAGCCCCGGCCAGGTGTACATAGGTTTATAAAACAGCAGCACCACGCAGATGGTGGTCGCCAGCAATATATACACCGCCGGTATCAGCGGATACCCGAAGGCCTTGTAGGGTCGCGGCATATCCGGTTGCGTCTGCCGCAGCTTGAAGATGCCCGCTATGGTCATTATGTAGAACAGCAGTACCGTAAAAATGATAAAGTCAAGCAGGTCGCCATACTTGCCACTCAGGCACAGCAGCGATGCCCATACAAACTGCATCCACAACGCCGCGCCCGGTACACCATTCTTATTCAGTTTCTTCGCCGCAGGCAGAAACAAGCCATCATTGGCCATTGTATAGTACACCCTTGAGCCCGATAGTATCAGCCCGTTGTTACAGCCAAACGTAGAAACCATGATCATCAGTGCTATGAACGTGGTACCGGTGCTGCCAAATATCTTCAGCGCCGCCGCTAGTGCCACCCTGTCCGCCGGTGCGTTCGCTATTTCCGATATGCTCATCACATTCAGGTACATCAGGTTCATAGATATGTAGATCACAGTTACCACCACTGTTCCTATCAGCAGACTCAGGCCTATATTGCGTTCCGGGCGTTTTATTTCCCCGGCTATAAAGGTCACATTGTTCCAGGCGTCGCTGGAGAACAAAGCCCCCACCATAGCCGCACATAGTGGCCCCACTATGGCCATCCCCATCAGGCTGCTATGCGAGATCAGGTTGCCATCAGAGCTTTTCGATATGGATTTGGCCATCCACGCACCCGTCCAGTTATCCTGCCAGATGCCGTGGTCTTTCACCCAAAGAAAGCCAAAGATGATGAGCGCGCCCATGGCGCCTATCTTGGCAAACGTGAAGACGAATTGTATCCACTTACCGCTTTTGATGCCTTGTGTATTTACAAACGTGAGCAGGAATATGATCCCTATCCCCAGTATCTGCGCAGCAGATATGTTGAAGCCATGCGGATCGCCCAGCAGTATATTTCCATCACCAAGGCTCGGAATTAAGTAACCCGTGAATTTTGCAAACCCCACGCCTACCGCGGCTATAGTCCCTGTTTGTATCACCGCGAAGAACGACCACCCATACAGGAAGCCGTACAACTTGCCAAACGCCTCCCGCAGGTACACATACTGGCCACCCGCCTTGGGATACATGCCGCTCAGTTCGCCATAGCTCACCGCCGCCGCAAGGGTTATAAAGCCCGACAGCAGCCATACGGCTATCAGCCAGCCCGCGCTGCCCAACTGTCGCGAAATATCTGCGCTCACTATGAATATGCCCGACCCGATCATCGACCCGATCACGAGCAGTGCACCGTCAAGCAGGCTCAGCGAGCGTACAAACGAACCTCCGGTAGCCGGTTGGGTAGAATTGTTATTTTCCAAGCAAGCAGATTTTCAGAAAAGTACTGTTTTATTTCCTATTTCTTAGTAGCGTCCGTTTTCGACGTTGCGTTCATGCCATCTACCACATCCTTCGTTATATCCAGCGCCTTATTCACATACAGTATCGATGAGCCCGATGCCGAATAAGACAATATATAATCGTAGTGGTGCGACTTGTTATACTCCTCCAGGAATGCGTCCAGCCGCATCTTCAGGTCTTTGTTAAATTCGTCCTGCTCCTTTACCAGTTGGTCCGTCAGCGCCTGCTTGCGCGTCTCTAAGCTCTGGCGCATCTGCATCAGGCGCTTTTGTGCCGCTTCCCCTTCCGATTGTGTCAGTTGGTTGGCTTCCGCTTTTTTCTGTAGTTCGGCCGCGTCGCTCTGCATTTGCTGGTAAGAGTGTTCCAGTTCGCTTTCCATCTGCTCCTGCTTGGCTTTAAACTGTTGGCGCTTTGCTTTCAGCAGTTCGTAGTTTGCCTCCAGGCTGTCTATGTTCACATAGGCTATCTTTCCGGCCCCGCCTTCCGTTGCTGCAGGTGCGGTTGTGGTAGCCGCTGCCGGGGCAGTGCCTTTCTGGTTTTGGCTGCACGAGCTCATAGCCGCCATTACGCCAATGGATAGGATACCAATTACAAAACGTATATTCTTCATATTAAAACAGGATTTTATTATTTAGCTCCAAAAGTAAGGAACGTTAATTATCGTTCCTAATCCAAACACATAGATAACACCACCTACTTTTCATAAAGTTGTCATAAATAGGGTAACACCATAAGGATGACCTGACGTCCCGACACGCCCTGAAAGGGCAAAATCCCATAACGGTGGGCATCGCCCATCGATATAGCGCAGGGTGGGCATCGCACATCGACATAGCGTAGGGTGGGCATCGCACATCAGGTCACGCACATCGCGATAACGCCAGGACCTCCCTAACACGCCCTGAAAGGGCATAATCACATAGCGGTGGGCATCGCCCATCGAAATGACGCACCGAACATCGCCCATCGGAATGACACACGGGACATCCCCGTCGGAATGACGCCCTGAAAGGGCATAATCACATAGCGGTGGGCATCGCCCATCGAAATGACGCACCGAACATCGCCCATCGGAATGACGCACCGAACATCGCCCATCGGGTCACGCACATCCGCCCCCACATATTCATGAAAAACATACAACACCCGGATTGATCTATTATATTTGAATTACCAGGAAAAAAATGAAACAAAAACTATAAATATTATGGGCCAATCGCTGGTGAGAAACTATATCCACATTGTTTTCAGCACCAAATACCGTGAGGCGTTGATACACCCGCCCTACGAGGAAGAATTGCACAACTATCTTGGCAGCATTTGCAATGCACTCGAATGCCCTGTGATAAAAGTTGGCGGCTATACCGACCATGTGCATATCCTCTGCATATTGTCAAAAAAAATTGCCCTGATTAAGTTACAACCATTAGTATCGCCCGCTAAAGCCACGGCTTCTTTAATAAGCGTTGATAGGTTAGCCATTTATTTATGGGCATAAAAATTGTAAATTTGCCCACTTTATCTTGCGCGATGTGTACTGTAACATTTCTCCCGCTAAGCGGGTCATCCTTTATACTCACGTCCAACCGTGATGAAAGTCAATACAGGAAAATTGCGCTGCCACCTGCGAAATATTTGGTTTACGGCACAGGCGTTTATTTCCCGAAAGACATGGATGCAAATGGAACCTGGATAGCTGCCGCCGGGACGAAATTCACGCTTTGCCTGTTAAATGGGGCATTTGCACCGCACGAGCGTCATCCTCCATATCGACTGAGCCGCGGATTAATGCTGCTCGATTTCTTCAAATACAATAATGTCCACGATTTTCTATCCCTTTATGATTTCGAAGGCATAGAACCATTTACGCTATTGGTCTTCGGGCAAAGTCTCCGCACAAGTATTCATGAAATAAGATGGAATGGAAAGAAAATTCATTCGGAATTGAGAGATTCATCCATGCCGCTGATATGGTCATCGGCACAGCTATATCCCGAAAATGTGATCCGGCAGCGCGAGGAGTGGTTTGATGCATGGTTGAAAGCCAACAAGGAATTCACCATGGAGAAGATCATACTCTTTCACAAAACAGGCGGCACGGGCAACAGCAATACTGATCTCCTGATGAACCGGGACGGCAAAGTGTTCACGGTCAGCATCACTTCTGTAATGCGTAACGGAAATGAGGGCTCCATGCGGTATGAAGATATGATCTCTAAAAACGGAGCTATTGAAATAAAGATGAATTAACGCGGCAAAACATCATCGAGTAATTCCCGGGAAGCAATTGCACTGGCGGTTCTGGGCCGCAGTTAAGGTTTTTGAGGACCAACTATTTTTCACCGTAAAAAAGGTACTCAGCCGTATAAGCCACTTCTACCGATTGTCCTTTGTTGGCCTTATCAGCTGTAGCCGGGGCCATGCCGCCCTTGGTGTGAATTCTCTGGATAAATAGCACAGGCGTAAATTTGCCGCTTCCCTGTGTTGCAATAGATTGCAGTAGCAGCCATGGAATGGCAGCCTTTTCGGGTGAGTTGGCCTGCTGTATTTTTCTACCGCTCACTTTCGAACCGTCTGTAGCCTCCCATGTCGGATTTTTGCCGGTATCAAAGTAGTGCTTCCCCACAAGTCTGTGGTAGCTGCCATCAGCATATAGTTGGGCGCGCGGTTCTTTCAACGTCCAGGTATAGCGCGAACTATCTTTAGGGTCCTGGGTACAAACATACACCTGTACGCCTTTGGCATAAGTATGAGCAATCAGCTTGCTGCCTTCAGTAACCGCTATCGAAGCAGGAATGCCGTTATTCTGCCCGAAAACAACCAGCGAATAGAAAACCAAAACGAAAGAAAAGATACCGCGCATCATATAGGTTCGATGATAGACCTTGCTAAAGTAAGGAATTTCTCGCTCCGCCCTCGCCCGCCATAGCTTTTTCAGCGAAGGTGAGTCTGTTTTTCGCCCTCGCCCGCCATAGCTTTTTCAGCGTAGGTGGGTCTGTTTTTTTCCGCCCTCGCCCGCCATAGCTTTTTGCGAAGGCGGGTCTGTTTTTTTCCGCCCTCGCCCGCCATAGCTTTTTCAGCGTAGGTGGGTCTGTTTTTCCGCCCTCGCCCGCCATAGCTTTTTCAGCGTAGGTGGGCTCTTGCTTTTTGGGGGAACCAGCCCATTACAGCCATTTAACGTCCGTTGCGTCGCACATTTCACCGTCCGAATCAAGCAAATTCTCGGTATATTTCTAATTTGCAAATCGAATACTTAAAAATTTATAGGTTGAAGATGCATCGCTGTTAAATTATACTCTATATCTCCTGTAGTGTATCTAGGGTTAAGAAATCCAAATAATTTTATCTCTTTAGTTTCTATAGGGTTAAAAGACTCGATCATTGAATTTGTATTCGTTGGATTGAATGTGCTAATTAATCCGTATTTCATCGTAAATACATAGCGACCATTTATTTGCTGAGGCGGGGGGTATGACCAGTCGGGTGTTGAACAAGCGGCCAAAGCATCGCCAGCTCCGCAAAAATCATGGAGGAGTCTGAAAATCTCACGATCAATATTGTTAATGGAATATATGGGCATGGCACAGATAATATTGAATACGATAATATCATTAGAATTAAAATTGGGAGACTGTAGATAATCCGTAAGCAACCTAGAGACTTCGGCAAATGCAGTTTGAAAGGGGTCTATTAACCAGCTTTTAGCCAATATTATATCTAATGTCTTATGATTCAATATAAGAATCTGGTATTTCCCATATTCTCCGGTATCCCTCGTAAAAATATCGGGGCGTACGGTTACACCATTAACAGTTATGCTGCTGCTTTGATCAGACATCACAGATTTTATATGACAATTTAGATAATCGCTTAAAGCATGACGTACCGCCCCCCTCCATGCCTGATCGGCGGCAAAAATATTATCAATAGATTCTAAAACGAAGTCAACCAACGCAACATCCCCATTATTAACGGCATCTAACCAATCTAAAAATACATCGTTTTTATTATTGTTGTAAGACGGGGTGCCAAGCTTAAGCGCAATGTCGCCGCCGCCTTGACTGTATACCATTCTTTTTGTTGAATCAAACCATTTTTCATCAGCTACTTCGAAATCAGTACTAAGTGTTTCCTTTGTGTCAAATAATACTCCATTGAATTCGGCTGTAATTTCTGCGGATGTATCTGTTTTAGAGAATGAGGAATTATTATCCACAGTGGTACTGTAATACAAGTTTGCACCCATTGTTATGCGAGACAAATAATGAGTACCAAAACGATCAAAGAAGTTAAAGAAATCTCTTTGATTAGGCATTGGAGTTCCCGGCGGACTGTACACTTTGGGTAGGTCTTCATATGCCTTTTTTATGTTCGCTGATAATGCATCGCTACCTTTATCTTTAATCCATAAATCATAAGCTTTGTAATTCAACGTGTACACGCCAAATGAGTGATAACTTGCATCATCAATATCCTTGCTAAAAGATGCTTCTGCAACGACACTAAACCCGCAATCAGATAATGAAGCACTGGCCGAGGCAGAGAAATGCGAATCATATTGTTCCCGAGTGGCATAAGTACTTGCAACCCCGGCTCCACCATCATCTGGACCAACGTCAAACTTTGCATTACGCGGAAGCACATACGGCTTGATCCCCAAAGGCTGTTTTTCGGTTCCCTTCTCCATGTCATATATGGATACTAAGGATTTCCCATCAAATTTTCCGCAAATATTAATACCAGAGCCGAGATATCCTGAGCCAGGTATTATTGGATCGTCATTGTTTCCCATTATCATGGTTTTTTGAAAGTGAAAGATAAACGTACCATTTAAAATTGAACAATCATAATGATACAGCAAGTATCTATTCGAAACTATTATTTGGAGGGCGGGTGTTGTTATCCATAGCAAAATGGACATATTGTCGTTCTCTTTTGAGGCATCAAAATGTTGTGATATCCAGCTTTGTATTAAAATGTAGATTTTAAAAACTACCTTTCCAAGTATTTCCGATTCGTACATAGTTCGACTTTTTATGATGCTACACTTATGCAGATAGAAAAGTTATCACCACAAGAAATTAAAAGAGGTATTTTTCTCGCATTAGAAAATGCTGATGAACTATCTCAACAAGCATATATTTTATTTAAATCGAGTAAGTATTCAGGAGCTTATGCTCTTTATCAATTAGGAATGGAAGAGGTTGGGAAGAGCAACATACTATTTAATGCTCTTGCAGGCTTACTTCACAATCATAAAGATGTTGATTGGAAATCAATAAATAAAGGATTTTGGCGGCATACGGCAAAATCAGAACGTGCCATCGGACTAGAGAAATTAATGGTAAATATACTGAAGACCGAGGCAACAGATATTGCGGGGATAGAAGATTGGGGAAAATACCATAAAGAACTGTCAAATATTGATGTTGATGAATTGGATAAAAGAAAAAACGACAGTCTTTATGTTGGGTTTAGCGATGGTAAATTTAGACTACCGAAGGAGGTGATTACAAAAGAAATGGTTGAAGAAATTAAGGTTAGTTTTAAGATTAGATTCATTGGAACAGAGACTGTTACACATTATTTTCTTGATGACGAGGAACGCAATTTAAAGGATGCCCTTGAGAAAGTAAAAGTATATTTTTTAAATAGTGAGGATTAATAAAATGGTGGACTAAAGGATTTTTTTAGCGAACCAAATATACATTGAGCTGATTAAGTTTATCGCAGAAATTAAAGAAGTTTCGACTTTGTCCGATTAAGATTCGGTCTCAATTTTTGTCCCCGTCAGATAAATCTACTGCATCTTTATTGCAAGGCATTGTACCACCGTTTACCAACGTGCCTCCAACGATTTCTACTTTCCCATTTGGTTTAACAATTATTAAATGTTCGTCTAATGGTAATCCGTCAATTAAAACGGGATGGTGCAGGTCGCCGCTATTATCAGCAGTCGGTTTAAAATCAACGCAATCCATTATCAAATATAAAAAGATGAAAAGGGCAACGTTTTTCTTAAAGTGCTGTTACTTGCGACAAGCACTCATCATAACGAGATAGCATTGGCAATATCTCTAGAACTAAAGCGGCCCCCTAGTTTTGAGGGGCAGCTTTTTTATTATGACGTCGTGTCTCTTTGCATGATGTTTTATAAGTCCCCACTCGTCCGCGAATGTTTCGCGGATGCCGCGGTTCGGCGTTTTTAACGCCCGTCTCGCTCTGAAAGAACATTTGTCGCACAACTTTCGACTTTATACTTTCGACTTTATACTATCTACTAAATACTAAAGACTATCTACTTTTAGGTTTTAACTTCTCCCTTTTCACCTCTTTCCAACATTAACATATCTCAAAATAAAGATACCCACAAATTTACCATCCGCTGTAACCCTTTACCACAAAGCATTCCGTTAGATTTTGCGTCATTTTTTGTGGATAAGTACACTTTTTTTGTAATGTTTTTCGTTTTAGCTTTGTCGCCCAAAATATTTTAAGCCACCTGGTGTAAACAAAATTAAAAACATACAAAAACCAAAGTTTATGAAAACAGAACAACATCAAAACGCCCGCAATCTCTACATGCAGACCAGCCTCAGCAAATCACAGATTGCGGAGCTCCTCGGTATCAGCCGCACCACCATCTACAACTGGGCCGCCCAGGGCAACTGGGACCGCCTGAAAAAAAGTGCGCAGCACATGCCCGCTATCATGGCAGAGAAATTCTACTACGTGCTTGGCCACATGGCAGATGATTTATTGTCCGAAAGTCGCATCATGAAACCCTGCACACGCCAGGAGGCAGATGCCATCTACAAGCTCACTTTATCTATCAACAAGCTGAAGAACCGTAGCACGCTCAACGAGAACATGGAAGCCTTCCAGGTCTTCCTTGATCAGCTAAAACAATCTGACCCCACACTGGCAGCGCAGTTGCTGCCACACATGTCAGAATATTTTACAAGGCAGGCATCTATTTACAGTTACACTCATCAGCCCGCTGACTTTAATGCCATGGGTTTCGCACCTGCTCCTATCGTCCCCACACCCGATTCTGCATCCTCACTCGCGCCCACACTCACACCAGATATTGCACTCGTTCAAGAAGATGCCCGTCCCGACCTCGAAGAAGAATACCGTCATGTAGCGGAAAATATCAAAGCCCAGTTTGCAGGCGATCCCGGGGAAGATGTAGCAGTAGCCGAAACCACAGAAGTCGCAGAGCCCATAGAGCCACGCACAGGCAGCGGCTATGAGCCCCTCACCGACGAGGAAAGAGAAAGTTTCCGCAAATTGCAGGAGGAGTGCGAACAGGAAGTCGCCATGACCCGTGAACAATGGGAAGAGGTAGAGCGCATCGTCCGCGCGGCCGGCGATCCCGACCAGATAAAGTTCGCCATCGAAAATGGCCTCTTCGCCTCCCTCAACCCCGATCTTGGTCGAAAAAATCGCGCAGCATAGCCAAAAGGAGTCGATTTTTTCCCTTTTTCAGCAGCCGTAGCTTTTTCAGCGAAGGTTGCCCGTTTTACCCGCCGTAGCTTTTTCAGCGTAGGAGAGCTCTGTTTCTCGCCTGCCGACCGAAGCTTTTTGCGTAGGTGGGCTCATAAAAAAACAAACTTTCCGCTTCCTCTTGCCTGTTCACGACGAAGGAGTTTCCAAAAGCTATTTCCGTAGGAAATAGGTCGCTTTTAACTGCCCTCTTCATTTTCGAAGAGGGCCGACATATCAAAAAGGCGTCAGCCGTTTTTGATATGTCAGGGTGATGTTACGGCGCGCCGCAGGAAACACATGACAGGATCCGCAGGAAAATGGAATTAATAGGAAAGTGTAGTGTTTTGCCACATAGCTAAACTGACGACCAGGTCTTAATGGCGCCTTTAGGCATACCGTAGGATCGACCTCATACGCCCAATGAGCAAATTAATAAGAAGTAGGCTGCGTGTCGTGATTCGATTTTTCGCTCTCGCTCTCCGCTCCCGCACTCGCTTTTTAAGGGTAGGTGTGAATACCAGCGCCATCAGGCTCAATAGCGTACAATGGTTGCGTCGCCGGGCTTCTTTTTTTGCGCGGAGCGATCCAAAAAAAGTCCCCTTTTCTTTGGTTCGTTTCTTTTGGGGAAGCAAAAGAAATGAACGGACCGCACCGCAGGAAATACAGGAGTGTTTGTGCAGAAAGTGTACACTTTTTGTCCACTTTTTGTTCACTTTTACAGCCGGTTTATCCGCACAGTACAGAATAAAACATTGATAATCAATAAATTAAAAACTATCGATCAAAAATAAAAGATTCCGTACAAAAGTGCCTGCCCGCCGTAGCCTTTTCGGCGAAGGAGGGTACACATTTAGTAGTGGCGATAAACACGCTGCATCTTTACGATGGATCCCATACCGGATAAAAAATGTATTTATCTGCCGGAAAGTTTATAATTTGTCAGAGTTCTAAACTTCATAATTATGAGATCATTAAAGATAGCCTTGCTACTGCTCGTAGTGTTATACGCGCAGGCTGCCTCCGCACAGGATACCAACCATGAATGGCAGGAAAAAAAATCTGGTGGTTACACCTATAGGTACGTCAGCAACGACCCCATGAAAACGAGGTTTTATACCCTCGGAAATGGTATGACCGTCATCCTCAGCCCCATACACAAGGAGCCGCGGATGCACTTCTTCATCGCCACTAAGGCCGGCAGCAAGACAGACCCTGCCGATCATACAGGCCTCGCCCACTACCTCGAGCACATGATGTTCAAGGGTACGGAGAATTATGGCTCTATGGATTGGAGTAAGGAGTCGCCATACCTCACCCGTATTAATTATCTCTACGAAGAGTATAATCATACTACCGATGAGGACAAGCGCAAGGCTATTTATAAGCGTATAGATTCGGTATCAGGCGCGGCTGCAAAGTTTGCCATCGCTAATGAGTACGATAAGATGATGTCTTCCATGGGCGCTACCGGCACCAATGCGTTCACGTCTTTCGAGCAGACGGTATATACGGAAGATATTCCCGCCAATGCGGTCGATAAATTCCTGAAGGTGCAGGCAGAGCGCTTCCGCGACCCCGTGTTCCGTATCTTCCATACCGAGCTGGAGGCTGTGTATGAGGAGAAGAACCGTGGCCTGGATAATGATAACCGCAAGGTACAGGAGCTCATGCTCGCCAACCTGTTCCTCAATCACAACTATGGCAAGCAAACCACTATCGGCACCATAGAGCATCTGAAGAACCCGTCGCTGCTGGAGATCCGTAAGTACTACAACACCTACTATGTACCTAACAATATGGGCATCATAGTTTCCGGCGACTTCAACCCCGATGAAATGATCACTAAGATCGATGAGAATTTCGGGAAGATGGAGTCTAAACCGGTGCCTAAGTATACCTTCAAGCCCGAGGTGCCCATCACAACGCCGATCACTAAGGAAGTCCTTGGCCCTGATGCCGAGTTTGTAGCCATAGGCTACCGCTTACCAGGCATACACTCCAAAGACGCCCTGCTTGCAGACCTCGTTAGCCAGACACTCACCAACGGCCGGGCCGGTCTTATAGACCTCAACCTGGTGAAGAAGCAAAAGTTGTTGCGCGCATCTGCCAACGCAGATATACTCGTAGATCACGGCTATATGTATCTGCAGGGCTCACCCACTACCGGCCAGAGCCTGGAAGAGGTAAAGACGCTCATGCTCGGGGAAATTGACAACCTGAAGAAGGGGAACTTTGACGATGACCTGCTGGTATCTATCGTCAACAATGCGAAGAAGGCTATGATGCAGCAGACCGAGAAGTACAACTCCCGCGCCTATATGATGATGAGCGCATTCACCGGTGAGGAAGACTGGCTCAATGATGTAGCCTATACCGATCAGCTTTCAAAGCTCACTAAGCAAGACATCATGGACTTTGCCAACAAGTATTTCGCCGACAATTACGTGGTCGTTTACAAGCGCAAGGGCGAGGACAAGAGCGTAGTAAAGGTAGAGAAGCCGCCTATCACGCCCGTTGAAACTAACCGCGACTCACAGTCGCCATTCGTGAAAACCGTGAACAGTATGCCAACTGAACCCCTGCACCCGGTATGGCTCGATTACGATAAAGACTTTACCAGGAGCACCTTCGGGCCTTTCGAAGTGTTCTATGTACACAATGACGCCAACGGGCTGTTCCGTATGTCGTACCGCTATAAAATAGGCACCTGGACCGACCGCAGGCTGACCATAGCGGCGCAGTACCTACAGTTCCTGGGCACTGATAAAAAGACTGCTGAGCAATTCTCTAAGGAGTTTTACAAACTGGCGTGCAGCTTCAGCATGAAGGCCGACAATGAGTATACTACCATCAGCCTGGAGGGCCTTCAGGAAAACTTTGATGCCGCAGTAGCCCTCCTCGAAAACCTGATGGCCAATTGCCAGCCCGATGAAGATGCCCTTACCGCGCTCAAAGGCCGCATCACTAAAAGCAGGGCAGATGCCAAGAATAATAAGGGCGCTATCATGAACGGACTGGTGAACTATGCACGCTTCGGCCCCACCAATCCCTTTAACAATGTGCTCACCAACGACGAGCTGAAAGCGCTCACTGCCACCGAACTCACAGCTATTTTGCAAAACATGTACTTATTTAGCCACCGCATCATTTACTATGGGCCATCATCACTCACAGCGCTTACCTCATCGCTAAAGAGCGTGCATAAGACGCCCGGCATGGTGAAACCGACACCGCCCGGAAAGATATTTACGTTTACTACCCAGTCGCAAAACCAGGTACTGTTCGCAGACTACGATATGGTGCAGAGCGAGATACGCTGGGTGCGCAACATACCCGGCTACGACCCTGCAAAGCAGCCGTCTATCGATATGTTCAATGACTATTTTGGTGGTGGTATGGGCTCCCTGGTGTTCCAGACTATACGGGAGAGCAAGGCCCTCGCCTACTCTACCTATTCATACGTAGGTACGCCTGAGAAGAAGGAAGATCCTTATCTTATCTCTGCCTACATAGGTTGCCAGGCCGATAAGTTCAATGAATCTATCACCGCTATGAACGAGCTCCTCAACGACCTGCCATCAGTAGAGAACAATATGCTGGCCGCCCGCTCAGAGATGAAGAAGAACATAGAGACGGAGCGCATCACCGAGGACGACATTATTTATAACTACCTCGCGGCTGAACGCAGAGGCCTCAACGAAGATATCCGCAAACGTATTTACGAGAATGCTGACAAACTATCCTATGCCGACCTCCACAAGTTTCATACCGACAATATGGCCGCCAAGCCCTATACCTACTGCATAGTAGCTTCTGAGAAGAAACTGAAAGCAGATGATGTGCAGAAGATAGGCCCTGTAAAGAAGTTATCGCTCGACGAGATATTCGGGTATTGATCCCTATCTAATTCAAGTAAAGCAGCCTGTGACCGGGCTGCTTTACTTAACCTTATTTAACAATGCATTATAGTATATCATGTAAACATTTCTCGAACTTTAGTGTCTTAATAATAACTAAACACACTTTATATGAGAAAGCATCTTCTGATCGCGGCACTCTGCCTGCTCACCACCACCGCCTTTGCCGACAACCGGATCTGTGAGCTATCTGTTTACCAGCCGAATTTTAAGAGGTGGGTTGCCGAAGTGAATTACAGCGACGCCCCCAAGAACAAGTTCGATAAGATCCTCAACAGCGACGGCAAGAAAATGAGGTTCAACTCAAAACTGGACGCGCTCAATTACGTAATGAAAGACGGCTGGCAGTTAGTCTCTGTATACCACAACCACTCCGGCGAAACGCACTTCTTCCTGAAAAAGTAATGCGTGGTACTTGTGCTAAATAAGAACCGCCCCAATTAGGAGCGGTTCTATATTTCAGTGTGTGTAGATGGAATTAATGTGCTTCCTCGCCGGGCCTTAATGGCGTGGTCTGTGGAATGAAGTCATTACCATGACCATCATCCTTGTAATCATATGGCCATCTGTGTACTTCAGGAATTTCACCTATCCAGTTGCCGTGGCCAGGATTGATTGGCGTAGTCCATTCAAGTGTAGTTGAACCCCATGGATTAAGCGTTGTGAGCTTACGGCCACGGAAGATACTTACGATGAAGTTCATCACGAACAGCAACTGAGTGAAGAACACTATGATAGCCATGATGCTGATGAACGAGTTAATGCCCTGGAAGTGCTTGAAAGACTCCCATGCAGAGTAATCGTAGTAACGGCGTGGCATACCTGCAATACCTTCGTAGTGCATAGGCCAGAAGATAAGGTAAGCACCAATGAACGTAATGAAGAAGTGTATGTAGCCCATGGTGTTATTCATAAAGCGGCCAAACATCTTAGGGAACCAGTGATACACGCCGGCAAACATACCGAAGAAGGCTGATACACCCATTACAATGTGGAAGTGCGCTACCACGAAGTAGGTATCGTGCAGGTGAATATCGAGAGCGGAGTTACCGAGGAAGATACCTGTAAGACCACCAGAGATGAACATGGATACGAAACCTAATGCGAACAGCATAGCCGGTGTGAAGCGGATATTGCCTCTCCAGATAGTAGTGATCCAGTTAAATACTTTCACCGCAGATGGTACGGCGATAAGCAGTGTAAGCAGTACGAATATAGAACCGAGGAACGGGCTCATACCGGTAACGAACATGTGGTGCGCCCATACCAGGAACGCCAGCAATGTGATACCCACCAATGAAATGATCATAGCGAAGTAACCAAAGATCGGTTTACGGCTGTGTGTTGACAACACCTCAGATGCCATACCCATACCCGGAAGCATGATGATGTACACCTCGGGGTGACCCAGGAACCAGAACAAGTGCTGGTAAAGGATAGCAGAGCCACCGATATGTGGTAACGCCTTACCGCCAATGAATATCTCAGACAGGTAGAAGCTGGTGCCGAAGTTACGGTCGAATATAAGCAGTACTACACCGGAGAACAGCACAGGGAATGACAGTACACCCAGAACAGCAGTAAAGAACAGCGCCCAAATCGTCAGTGGCAAGCGCGTCATGGTCATTCCCTTTGTACGCATGTTCAGCACAGTGGTAATGTAGTTAAGACCACCCAACAGTGAAGACACAACGAATAAAGCCATACCTAATAACCAGAGATCCATACCCACACCGGAACCGAGCGATGCTTCTTTAAGCGCGCTCAGCGGAGGGTAAGTAGTCCAGCCGCCGGATGCCGGGCCAGTCTCAACAAATAATGAAGTGAACATCAGTATACTTGCTGCAAAGAAAAACCAGTAAGAAAGCATGTTCATGAACGGAGACGCCATATCACGTGCACCTACCTGAAATGGTATGAGCAGGTTGGCAAACGTTCCGCTCAGGCCCGCTGTAAGTACAAAGAATACCAATATGGTACCGTGCATGGTCACCAACGCATAATAAAACTCAGGAGACAGCTTACCGCCTTTTGCCCATTCGCCGAGGAATTTCTCCATGATCGGGAAAGTGGAATCAGGGAACCCTAACTGCAGGCGGAAGAATACGGAGAACAATGCGCCTATGATGGCCCATATAATACCCGTGATCAGGAACTGCTTGGAAATGATCTTATGATCCTGGCTGAAAATGTATTTCCAGACAAAATGTTGTTCATGATGTTCGTGCCCGTGATGATCTGTAGCTGACTCTGCGCCATGCGCCACATTAGGCCCTTCAATAATGATCTCTTCGTTATTCATTTTTTGCACTTTTATGGCTGATGATACAGCCGATTATTTCATCGTTACTGCTTTTGTACTATCTACTTTCACTTCAGGCTTTGCTGTACCGTCAGCAGGGGCTGCAGCAGGAGCCGCGGCGGGGTTGTTGCCAGCATAATAGGTTACCTGGCTTGCCATCCACTTATCATACTCCGCCTGTGTTTCTACTATTACAGTACCACGCATAGAATAGTGGCCTTTACCACACAACTGATCGCATGATATTTCATAAACGAAATCAGGATTGTGGGTGATCTCTTTCATTTCAGCCGTTGTGATGGTAGGCGTAAACCAAAGCGTTGTAGTGATACCCGGAACAGCGTCCATCTTGAGGCGGAAGTGTGCGAGGCCCACATCATGTATCACATCACGTGATCCGATGAGCAGCTTCACTGGTTTATTTACTACTACGTGCAATTCACCGTTCTGTGAAATAATGTCGTCCAAGTTATGCGGATCGCTCCAGTCAAGGCCGAGTACATTATTCGCATCGTTGATCTTGCGGAAATCCCTTTTACCTAATTCATTGTCCTTACCAGGGTAGCGTACCAGCCAGTTGAACTGTTTGCCTACCACTTCAACCACGGTAGCATTAGCAGGAGCAGGTGAAGTAACATCATACCAGTTACGAAGACCGATAGCAACAAGGATTGCCATTGCTATAGCAGGGATGGTTGTCCATATAATTTCGAGCTTATTATTGTGCGCGAAAAAGAAGGATGTACGTTTTTCTGTAGACTGGAACCGGAAACAGAACCAGAAAAGGACAGCCTGGGTAAGAAAAAACACTATACCTGTAACGATAGTAGTTACACTGAACATCGAGTCATAATTCTCGCCCGTTTTACACGCGGCTTTAGGCAGCAGTCTGCCCTGAAACAACTGGTTACATTCCCAAATACCCCACATACCCAGCAAGAACATAATTACCAGCAGCCAGGCAATAGCCCGGTTTGCCTGAGCGTTCACTTTCTCCTGTCCGCGCAACACAGTCGCGTATTCGCTTGCCTTACTGATCTGGTAGATAATGATGAATACCAGTACTATCAATGTTGTTATTATAAATACCGACATAGTCGTTCAGCTTATATTTACTTGTTAAATTTTACTCTTTATACCTTCACTACCTTTTACTCTTACTAACTGAGATGTACTACTGCTTCTTTCAGCATCAGGTTATTCTCAGGAACCAGCGATGATTTTGTAAGTGTATTTGACACACTATATATCAACACACCTGCAAAGCCCATGAATATACCTATTTCATACCAGTTGATGTGCCATTCTGAACGAAGTGGACCTGGCATGATCATCTGGAAGAAGTCTACCCAGTGACCGAATATGATCATCATCGCCATAAAAGTTATGGTAAAGTAGTTACGCTTGCTTGGGCGCGACATAATGATGAGGATCGGCATACAGAAGTTAATAATGAAGTTGGCATAGAACAACACGCTGTATGGGCCTTGCTGACGCAATTTAAAATACACGGTTTCATCAGGTATGTTGGCATACCATATCAGCATGTACTGTGCAAACCAAAGGTAAGTCCAGAAAATACTGAATGCGAACATGAACTTTCCGAGGTCGTGAATGTGCTCTATTGTTACCAACTGCAGGTTGCCCTGATTTTTAAGATACACTACCCAAAGAAGTATCAATGACATACCGCTTACAAAGGCACTGGCAAAAGTATACCAGCTAAACAAAGTAGAATACCAGTGCGGCTGCACACTCATTATCCACAACCATGGAATAGTACTCATCTGTGTAAGGGCATAAACAAACAGGAATACGCCAGACAACCTGAACATTTTCCAGTATATCTTAGTATCATTCTTAGGAGCGCTTTCCTGTGCAATGGACATAGCCCTGAACTTCATACCAAAAAATGACCAAAGGCCAACTGCTACCAGTGAAAAGCCAACAAACATGCCTTTATTAAGAAACACTTTTTTCCCAAGAAGTATAACATCATTACCAGGTGTTACCCATCCATAAATAGTATTTACTCCATGAGCGTCCTTGAAAGTAAACACGATAAGAAACATAACAACGCAAGCAATACCACCAAACAGCCATACATTGGCACCGATTGCTTCAGGAACACGCTTGTAGGCAGTAAGCCAGGCACCCTGTGCCAACGATACCGCGGCCTGAACGAATACACTCACTGTTGTGATCAGTGTGAAAAACACACTATCATGCAACAGCACAGCCCAGAAACGGGCCCTATCTACATCTGTACTATTATGCCCCATGAGCAAACAAGCTATACCCCCTATCAAGGCCAGAACGCCTACGGCAATAAGACCAAGACTGGTATTTCTTAATCGTGCAGGTATCACAAAACGGTCATTCATCGTATCCAACTTTTATTAAAATTCGTTTTAAAAATTTACTGTTTATCTTTTTATCCTGCTGTCTGCTTCCATGCTCTTCTTACCGTGAGCTTTCCTTACCACAGACTTAGTTACTTCCTTCGTTTTCGTTACAGTTTCTTTTACTTCCGGTTTTGGTATGTCTGCTTTTGCTATCACCGGTTCAGCGCCTACTGCAGGTGCTGCTGCCATTGTCTTTGCAGTATCTGTTGGTGTTGCAGCGGGAGCAGGAGTGCCCTGGCCAAAGGTAAATGCGTCACCACCGTTTTGCGACTGTATCTGTTTGATGTAAGCGATTACCATCCAACGCTGTTTTATATCCAGTTGGCTGGCGTATGAACCCATCATGTTCTTACCATACTTGGCTGCTGCAAACATTTGCCCTACAGACATGTGCAGATACTTACCGTCCTTAAAGTTTGCCGGCATCGATGCAAATTTGCCACTTGCAAAAAGCGGGCCCTGTCCATCAAGGTTAGCGCCATGGCATATAGCACAGTAGATATTAAACAAACGCTTTCCTTCCTTCAGCTCATCTTCGCTAAAGCGCATGCTGGTAGTGAATGTCTTATAGGCCAAAGTATCGCCTTCTTTCAGATGATCGGGCATCTGGTGGCCGCGGGCTATAGTACCTGCTACCGGCGGACGGCTGGTAAGGCTGTCGGCAAAGTTTGGATTGGATGTGTAAGCATCATATGCACGCGAGTAGGTCATATCAGGTACATAAACGTGTCCCGGATCACGACGCAAATTGCCAGTGTCGCATGACGCCAGGCCGACGGTAATTCCCAGGCTTGCTACTAGTATGCTTTTAATCTTGTTCATATTCAAAGTCAAAATTCAAAATAGACGTAAATGGTTTACTTCTTTCTTATCTCGCGTGCTGCAACTCGTAAGGTTCTTTCTGATCCCAGCGGCCATACCACCACCCTGCTTCTACCACCTGTATATTGGTTTCAACTGCACCGGTAGACTTAAGGAACGCCAATGCATCAGCTTCAGACGTGTGGTTATTCAGTTCAATAGCCATAACAAAGAGATCGTCGCTCTGGCGCGGATGGAACACATGTTTCTTAACACCCGGCATTATCTGGTTAAGATAGCAGAATGTCATGGTCATACCTACTGCCGCAAACAATACGGTAAGCTCGAAAGTAATAGGAATCCAGGCCGGTAACGCAAAGTGTGGCTTACCACCGTATATGATCGGCCAGTCGGATGTAAATATCCATGAAATGAATCCTACAGCTGTAGACGTACCGCACAAGCCGTAGATAAAGCCTGCGATGTGCAGGTCAGTGCCTTTCAGGCCCATAGCCTCATCGAGACCATGTACAGCGAATGGCGTGTAAATGTCGTGTATCTTATAACCGCTTTTACGAACTTTTTTGACGGCAGGAAACAATACTTCCTCATCATCGTAAGCCGCTACTGCAAATTTCTTTATAGCCATTTTAAATAAAAATTCAAAAAAACAAAAAAACAAAAAAGTCAATTTCAGCAGGCAGGGAACCAGGTTCCCCTTCTGTTTAGTGGTGCGCTACTTCTTCATGATGTTCTTCTTCATGATGCGTATGCACTACATGTATAAATTCTTCCGAGCTCTGGTTTTCAATCCTTTCCATGCCTCTCTTATAATTATCACCTGAGGTCTTAAGTATGAACTTGATCTCCGCTACTGCAATAACCGGGAAATACTTGGCAAATAAGAAATAGCAGGTAAAGAACAATCCGAAGGTACCGAGATAGAAACCTACTTCCGTCCAGGTAGGGCTATAATATGCCCAGCTTCCAGGAATCCAGTCACGATAAGTAGAGGTAACGATGATCACAAAACGCTCGAACCACATACCGATGTTCACGACAATGGACATAACGAAAGTGAACGGTACGTTCCTGCGCAGTTTCTTCACCCAGAACAACTGAGGAGATACCACGTTACAGGTCATCATAGCCCAGTAACTCCACCAGTAAGGGCCCATGATACGCCATTGGAATGCTGCCATTTCGCCCCATGACTGAGAGTACCACGAGATGAACAGCTCGGTAAGGTAAGCCACACCTACTATAGAACCTGTAAGAACTATTACTTTGTTCATTGCCTCCAGGTGACCGATAGTAATGTATTCTTCGAGGTGAAGTATTTTACGGGTAAGTACCAGCAGTGTATTCACCATAGCGAAACCGGAGAATACCGCACCCGCAACGAAGTATGGCGGGAAGATAGTAGTATGCCAGCCCGGGATAACTGAAGTAGCAAAGTCAAAAGATACAATAGTATGCACGGAAAGTACCAGTGGTGTAGAAAGGCCTGCAAGTACCAATGCAAGGGCTTCCATACGCTGCCAGTTTTTAGCAGTACCTGTCCAGCCGAATGACGCAATACCATATAACAGCCTGCGTGTCTTTGTTTTTGCACGATCACGGATCAACGAAAAGTCGGGAAGCAGACCCGTGTACCAGAATAATAAAGACACTGTAAAGTAAGTAGATATCGCAAACACGTCCCAAAGCAGCGGTGAGTCAAAGTTAGGCCAGAGTGCGCCACGTGTATTAGGCAGTGGCAATACCCAGAAACCATCCCATACACGACCCATGTGCCATATAGGAAACTGCCCCGCACACATTACCGCAAATATCGTCATGGCTTCCGCAGCACGGTTCACACCTGTACGCCAGCCCTGCCGGAACAATAAAAGGATCGCAGAGATCAGCGTACCGGCGTGACCGATACCGATCCACCAAACGAAATTGGTGATATCCCAACCCCAGCCAACGGTACGGTTTACGCCCCAGGTACCCAGTCCCCAATATACTGCCCAGCTAACGGAAAATATGCCGTAACACAACAATATTATTGAAAAGAAAAAGCCCACATACCACATACGGCCCGGCTTGCGCTCAATAGGCCCGATAATGTCCTCAGATACCTGGTGATAATTCTTGTCACCATCTACAAGTGGTTCCCTTACAAACGATTCGTACTTAATATGCATAGCACGTAATTAGTATTTTTTTAAAATTTACCCCTTCCCACCGAGGCGGGCCTATTTATATTCATTAACCTAGATGTGGTACTTAAGGAACTCATCCTTAGCCTCATCACCGGCGTTTACTTCTTCTGTATTCCTGATCCTGGCCAAATAATTGACATTAGGCAGGGTATGAATGTGCTCCAGCACATAGAATGTACGCTCTACCTGCTCTTCTCTGCGCAGCTTGGCAATACCACTCTGCTTGTCTTTAACGTTACCGAACATGATCGCATCTGTAGGGCAAGCCTGCTGGCAAGCTGTGCGTACTTCGCCATCTTTCAACGGACGATCAGACTTCTTAGCTGCCAGTTTAGCATCCTGTAAACGCTGTACGCAGAATGAACATTTTTCCATTACACCACGGCTTCTTACGGTTACATCCGGGTTGAGCACCATACGTGTAAGGTCGTCGTTCATATCATCGCGACGGCCATCTTCATAGATGTTGTCTGCAAATGCATCAGCACCGTTCCAGTCCATCCAGTTGAAGTGACGTACTTTATACGGACAGTTGTTAGCGCAATATTTAGTACCGATACAGCGGTTATATGCCATTTGGTTAAGACCTTCAGAGCTGTGGTTGGTAGCTGATACCGGGCAAACGTTTTCGCAAGGCGCGTTATCGCAATGCTGGCAAAGCATAGGCTGGAACACAGTCTGTATGCTATCCGGATTGTCGGTCATACCGCTGAAATAACGGTCGATACGTATCCAGTGCATTTCATGGTTCTTCAACACATGGTCCTTACCTACAACAGAGATGTTATTCTCTGCCATACAACCTACCACACATGCACCGCAACCGGTACAACTGTTGAGGTCAATAGACATTCCCCACTTGATACCTTCGTACTGATAGTTGGGATATAAAGTACCGTTTGCACGATAGCCTTCTTCTGTATTTGAATCTATGATCGGCTCTTTGCCTTCCTTACCTTCTTCTATCCATGGCACAGCTGCAAACTCAGCGATCTGCTGACCACGATCCTTTAATAATACGTGGGGATCTTTGGTGAACTCCTGCAGAGTATACTCATGCATTACCGGGCGCGCTTCATAGCTGTTGTGCGACTGGGTAAGGGCAAGTTCGTACGTGTCAGCTGTAGGAGTAATGCTTACATCATTGTGCGACTCGAATGTCTGCCCGTTATACATCACGAACGGATAAGCATTCTTACCGCCCTTTGTAGCATCGCTGGCGGCTGCACGGCCCACCTGCGCGTCGCGGCCAAAGCCAACGGCAATTGCTACCACATCATTATGCATACCCGGAACTACCAGTATAGGCAAGTTCACGGTATAGCCGTTAGCCGCTTTTACAGATACTACCTTCTTCTTTAACTCAACTTCACTGAAACCGGTCAGTTCTTCACTTAATGCCTTACCGCGTTTAGGCGATACACACAGGTAGTTATCCCAGGTAGCCCTTGTTATCGGATCCGGCATTTCCAGCAGCCATGGGTTGTTGCTCCATGCGCCACCGTAGCCTATACTTACCTTCTGGTAAACAACCAGTTCCACACCGGTTTCTACTTTTCTTGCTTCTATTTTTGAGATCGCATCTGCTACATTACCGGTAAACGCACCGCCACCGATAGCCATAGCGCCAGCAGGCTCTATAACACCTTCCTGCAGTGCCTTGTCAAAAGCATCCTGGCTGCCCAACTTCTTCATCCAGTAGTCTTTCCAGAAATCACCGTAAGTCTGTGTTGCGCCAGCCCATGTGAGCAGCGTATCCTGTAATGAACGAGTCTTGAACAATGGTGCAATACCCGGCTGCTGCAAGCTGAAATAGTTTGGTTTCGGCTCGGCATCACCCCAGCTTTCGAGGAAGTGATGATCAGGTATTACATACTTGCACTTTTGTGCGGTTTCATCCATACGATCAGCGAAAGACACGGTAACAGGCACTTTTGCAAGTGACTCGCCGAATTTCTTTCCTTCAAAATAATCGTACACCGGATTAACACCATGTAAGAATACAGAACCAACCTGGCCGGCATCTATCGCCGCAACCATGTCTACCATATCCTTGTCAATTCCTTGTTTGTTATTGGCAGTTACGGTCCAGTTAATGGTAGTGCCGTTAGCGCCTATTTTATCATTGATAGCGTTAACTACTGTCTGTATCGCTACGTCATTACAACCACATACTACAAGGCCGTTGCCTTTCTTCAGATCAGCGGCGGCGTTTGCAACCAATGTATTCAACGCAGGGCTGCTGAGGCTTGGCTGAGTGCCATTCACCACTGCATTATATAATGCCAGAGCTACTTTACTCTTTTCAGAAGGACGGCAGGTAGCGCGGTGATCTGCTGCTGCGCCTGTTATTGTTTGTGTAGGCTCTACCTGGTAGTGCTTAGAGAGTTTCATCTCTTTCACACTGATCTTGCGGCCTTTGGAATATGCTTTTGAAAATTCAACAGGTGACAACCATGTACCGAGGAAGTCAGCGCCAAGGCTCACTATCGTCTGTGCCTTATCGAAATGATAAGTAGGCAATGTGCGCTTGCCGTAACAAGCTTCATTTGCCTGCAACAGACCTGAGTAAGAAATAGCATCGTAAACGATGTGCTTGATATTCGGGTACTTGGTAGTAAACTGGGTAATTATTTCGTTTGTTGTCGGGCTAAGGATAGAACCGGTAACGAGGTAGCCAGGCTTGCCAGCAATACCTTGCTTCACCATACCATCAATAGCCTCGAAAGTCGCTTCCTTTCCATCAGCAAACGGATGGCGGATACGTGCTTTATCATACAAGCTCAGTACAGAAGCCTGAACCCTTGCAGACGTACCACCCTTAGTTATTGAAGACAGATCATTGCCTTCGATCTTTATCGGACGGCCATCTCTTGTTTTAATAACGATAGCGCAATAATCGCCACCATCAGCAAAAGTAGATGCGTAATAGTTAGGCACACCCGGAGTTATATCCTCTGGCTTGATAGCATAAGGAATAGCTTTACGTACAGGCATTTCGCAGCTTGCAACCAACGTAGCGGCCAGCGTACTGAAACCCAGGAACTTCAGGAAGTCGCGGCGCGGCGTTGTGGCGCTGAACATGCTATCGCTCAGGTCGAACGGCAACTCCTCTTTGAATTCATTGTCCACCGTTACACGGTTTTCAGTGATATTTTTAAGATCTTCCAGGTCCGTCCAATATTGTTTTTGACTCATAAAGCAAATTCAAATTCTAATTTCAAAAAAATTCAAAAACCTCGTTATTATCACTCAATGAAGCCATTGAGGCACTACGCCATTAGTAATGGCACTTCTGGCACTCTGTTCCGCCCATATCAGCTTCAGTTACACCTGTGCGGGTACCTGCCTTGATCTCAGCGTGATATTTCTCAAAAATGCTGTAGTAATTGTTGCTTGTAAACTGTACTTCGGTCTGGCGGTGGCAGTTGATACACCAGCCCATAGATAACTGAGCGAACTGGTAAACTTCGTCCATCTCCTGTATCTGACCGTGGCAGCTCTGGCACTGTACCTTACCTACTTTCACGTGCTGTGAGTGATTGAAATAAACGTGGTCTGGCAGGTTGTGTATCTTCACCCACTGTATTGGTGTAGCCAATATGTTACCGTTTGCATCACGGTTGTAGTCTTTCTTAGCCGGATCCCAGCCTGCATACCTGTACAGCAATTGTATCTGCTCAGTACCGTTCATGTGTTTGCCTTCCGCAGTTACCAGCGGATGTTCGGTCTCGCCGCTGTATGAGTTGATCTGCTTGTGACAGTTCATACATATATTAGAAGACGGGATCATCGCCTGGCGGCTCTTTTCAGCGCCTGCGTGACAATAAAGACAGTTGATCTGGTTGATACCAGCATGAACTTTGTGTGAGTAGAATATCGGTTGCAGTGGACGGTAGTTCTGTTGACGGCCTTCGTTTACCGCGCCATTCACTAACCAGTAACCTGCCATGATGAACAATAAGATAGAAACCAGTGCGATCACGAATTTGCTGCGGTACAGTGGTATCTCTTTTTCATTCGCAATGCCTTCTTTTTCATTTGCAGCGCGACGAAGAACAACGTTTGCACGCCACAGGATCACTACCAATGCTAACAGCGCCAAAGTAATAACTGTATACAACCATCCGTTTGCTTCAGGAGCTTCAGATGTTCCGCCACCGGCAGTAGCAGGAACCGTCGGGGTTGGCGCTTTGTAGTTATCTACATAATTAAGTATCGCGTCGATATCCTCTTTTGACAACTGAGGAAACGCGGTCATCGCGGTTTTATTAAATTTATTGAATATGTCGTTGGCGGTCTTGTCACCGCTCGCGATAACGGCTGCGGAATTATGCACCCAGCCATACACCCAATCCTTGCTTGGGAATGTCTTGTCTATGTTCTGCAGCGCAGGGCCGGTGGCATCCTTCACAGGATTGTGGCACGACGCACAGTTAGACATGAAAAGGGCCTTTCCATCGGGCGCTGCGATTGCAGGAACGTTGCATAAAAGCAAGAGGATAAAAAAGGCGAAAACGCTACGGGAGCAGATTCTATACAGTGGCATTAATGATTCAGGCACAAGAATATATTTGAAAATTAACCTTCCTTTATGTAAAGCGTGGGCAAAACTACAACACAATCCCGAAAATATACACACATTTTGTAAAAAATTTTTCTCAATACTGGCGCGGGTTTCAGCGGTTTTTTTGTTATAAATTTATTTGTAATGTCATTTTATTGTCACGCAGCGGGAGAAGGAATTTTAACATCATTCCCATTTCATTAATCGAATTTTCCAAATGTAAAAAGCTTAGTAACAAAGTGTATGCACCTTCGTTTTCTCTTTTATACGCTTCAATTTTCAGGTATTCCAAAAAGATGATGGAAAATTCGCTCTTTTCTAAAATTTAGATGCTACCCGTCCTTCCACCATCCACAGGAATCGAGGTGCCATTGACATAAGAAGCAGCCGGGCTGGCGAGGAAAGCTACCATGGCTGCTATCTCCTCCGGCTTACCAAAGCGGCGTGCAGGTATTTCGCCCATCATTTCCTGCTCCACCTCTTCCCGGCCTTTACCGGTTTTTGCAGACTTATTGGTGAGAATAGTATCCAGCCGCTCGGTGGAGGTAGCCCCCGGCAGTACATTATTAACTGTAATACCAAATTGTCCCAGTTCATTGGCCATGGTCTTGGCCCATGAGGCCACCGCACCACGTATGGTATTGGATACGCCCAGGTCTTTTAGGGGTATTTTTACAGAGGTAGAGATAATATTAATAACCCGGCCATACCCTTCCCGCTTCATCCCCTCCGCAACAAGCTGGGTAATAATATGATTGCAAATCAGGTGCTGATTGAACGCACTGAGAAATTCTGCAGGCGTGGCCTTAGTTACCGGGCCACCAGCCGGGCCGCCACTGTTATTGACTAATATATGTACGGTATTGTCTTTTAAAAACTCTGTTATTACTGCACCCACCTGTTCGGGATTTGCATAGTCGGCTACAAGGTAGTGGTGCTGCTGCCCTGAGATAGCCCGTAATGTTTTTACGGCCGCCTTTAGCTTTTCCTCATTGCGGGAGATAAGTATACAACGTGCGCCCATAGCCGCCATAGCCTGCGCCGATGCCAGGCCAATGCCTTGTGTACTGCCGCCTATAAGCGCGGTCTTTCCGGTAAGATCCTGTGATAACATAGGGCCAAAAGTAAGTAAATAAAAAAACCTTCCCGGGGTTTCCGGGAAGGTTTCAATTTTCCAAAAGTGAAGGGTAATACTTTATGATCGCTTATTCTTTTACTACTTTCAAATTATAATTTACAAATCCTGCGCCGAATACACGAACACTATACAGGCCGGCAGGCAATGTGGTCATGTCCACATCCAGTGTTGAGGTTCCGGGAGCATAACTGAAGGTACGGTCTATGCCGCCGTTCATATCTATGATAGTCACAGACACTGCGCCAATAGATGGTGCAGGCAGCACTACACGGGTACTACTGGTTACAGGGTTAGGGTATACAAGCAATGCGTTTTCGCCATTGGCTGCAACCGCATATACACCTGTAGTACCTGGATTAGAGCTGCGGTATACTGCATCTTTAACCGGCGTGCCGTATCCTATACGACCTACTGTAGTAGGAGTGCTCACAGTACCCTTGTGGTATCCGCTCACCATAGCGCTCATATCATACAGCGTAGAATAGTTGAGCAGGTCTGTACTGTCGCCAAAATAGTTTGACGCCAGTATACCGATGTTGTTGCCGGTAGCTGCATCGTAGGTAATATCCAGGTAAGAATTATTGTAGGTATTGCTGTGGCCCAGCAGAGAAAGAACTGTATTCAGACTCACATCTGTGTTAATAAAACCAGTAGTACCTATGCCCATGCCCGATGTGCTGTTGGTAGCATCAAACATCACCATGGCGCCAGAGTTGGCGTCATAACCAAACATCTGCGTTGTACCATCACCATTAAACCCGGTATAACCTACAGAGGTCAGGTTTGCCACGCTACCAAAGCTAGCGTCGCCGGTAACATAAGTGATAGCCGCATCGGTAGCAGTAACATTACCTGTAGAGGCATCTATCACCGCATTCAAAGTACCATTATTGCCTATCACGCGTATGCTGTTAGTCAATGTAGGGATAAAGCGGAAAGCCACATTCACATGATTACCGGATCCGTCGTCTGTGCCTAAGGCCAGGTTGTTGGGAGTAGAGTTAACCGCTGTTACGGCTCCAGATACTGTATCTATAGTATATAACTGGTAAGTCTGAGCAGTAGAATTATAGCCCAGGCCATACAATGCACCGTTTGCTGCATAATCTATGGCTACCATACGCTGTCCTGCTGTAACGCCGCTTAATGCGATTGATGAACGGAGCATTCCCGGCATCTGTGCGTCGAATGTGATGAGGTTACGCATATTCAGCGAAAGGCCTGTTACTGTACGTCCCATAAGTGAAGCTGTGGAAGCGCCAGTTGTACCGAACGCGATGTCGCGGACGCTCAAAGAACCGGAACCGATAGCACCTACATCTGTGAGGGTGCCCGTTGTGCCACTAAGGTCATACTTATATAAATGAGTACCACCCAGCAACGTACTGCCGGAAACGTAAACCATATTGCTGTGCGCCAGCGTATCAAACCAGGTATCCATGCCTACACTGCTGCCTACATTAAAAAGAACACCGGTAGTAGTACCGATGGTATGCATAAAATACCCGGTATTGTTGAAGCTATTGGCAAAATTGCCGGCATCAAATGTTACTATTGCGTTGTTAACGGCATCAAGACCTACTTCCTGGGTAGCATCTGCCCCAAAAAAACTGTTGGTATATGCAGTTGCGGCTAACGCGCTGGTAAGGCCCGCATAAATATCGCCTACTGCAAAAGAAAGCGAACTGCTGCCGGTACTTGTTACCATACCATTGTCCGCATTCATCACATAATTGTTACCATTTCTCCCCACTATTCTGATCTGGTTGCTGGTGGAAGAGATAAAATCAAATGCTGCATTATTGGTTACACCCAGGTTTACTCCGGATGTAGCGCTGCCTACTGCTGTAGCAGTATAGGTGGTACCGCTTGTAGTTATCTTGTACAACTGCGCCATAATAGCAACAGAGTCATAGCCTAATGCATATAAGTCTCCTGTACTTGGCCTGCTGTCTATGCCTACAAGCGTCTGGCCTGTAGCCACACCCGAAACAGCATAAGGGCCGCTGATAGTGCCCGGAGTGCTCGCATTTGCCATTGTAAAAATTGAGTTGCTTGTCGTTATACCGTACAGCATCTGCGCTTTAGATGCCCCTGGTATCATTAATCCTGCCGCCACGGCCACTGATAGTAAAATCTTTTTCATAATTCGTCTTTTGATTAAGTTTTGATTGTTTATTCCTCCATCTACTTGAAAAACTGTGCCAGCACGCCAAACGTTTTGTTATATTCCGGAAGGGGGAAAAGGACAGAAATTGACAATATCGCCCAGACAAGCTGCCAAGGGCCAATCTGCATCCAGGCAGATATTACACACAACAATATATGTGGTCCTTTCATTTCGCAGAAAACGGCGTTTTGCGTATATTTGCACCTCTTTTATTTTTCTTTTAAAACTTTTACATCAACTATATGAATTTATTTTCAATTCAAAGCGAGGAATTTATCCACCGCCACATAGGCCCGGATGAGCAGGACACAAAAGAAATGCTGAAAACCATTGGCGTTGACAGCCTGGATGAATTGATAAACCGTACCGTGCCGGCGGCCATACGTATGGACCATAAGCTACGAATCCCTGCGGGAGTAAGCGAGGCTGAATATCTGGAACAGTTAAAAGAGACGTCGTTAAAAAATAAAGTGTTCAAGAGTTATATAGGCCAGGGGTATTATGATACGCATACGCCCAGCGTGATACTGCGCAATATATTTGAGAATCCGGGTTGGTATACACAGTACACGCCTTACCAGGCCGAGATAAGCCAGGGTCGCCTGGAAAGCCTGCTCAACTTCCAGACCATGGCATGCGACCTTACCGGACTGGAACTCGCAAACGCCTCTCTGCTTGATGAAGCAACAGCTGCGGCTGAAGCAATGACCATGTTTTACCATACACTGAACAAAGACCATAAGAACCCGGAAAGGCCAAAGTTCTTTGTGGATCATGATGTGTTCCCGCAAACAAAGGATGTGATAGTTACACGGGCAACTCCGCTGAATATAGAAGTGGTATACGGCGACTATCGCGTAGCCGACCTGGACACGACTTACTTTGGTGCGCTTGTGCAATACCCTAATGGTAAAGGTGGTGTGGAAGACTATCGCGGATTTATAGCTGCTATGCATGAAGCGGGTGGTTATGTGGCCATGGCTACAGACCTGCTGGCGCTGACATTGCTCACTTCACCGGGAGAGTTGGGCGCTGACGCTGCCATTGGTTCAGCACAACGTTTTGGCGTACCTATAGGATACGGTGGTCCTCACGCGGCCTTCTTTACTACCCGCGACGATTTCAAAAGGCAGATACCCGGCCGAATCATCGGCATCAGTATCGACGCATTTGGCAACCGTGCATTGCGTATGGCATTAGGCACACGCGAGCAGCACATAAAAAGAGAGAAAGCAACTTCAAATATCTGCACGGCTCAGGCGCTGCTGGCCAATATCGCAGCCATGTATGCGGTATACCATGGCACAGACGGGCTGACGAATATAGCCAAGCGCACAGCCGCACTGGCGCTGGCGCTCAGCGAAGCGCTGACTGCAGCCGGAATAAAAGTAAACAGCAAATCGTTCTTCGATACGATTAACATTTCTGTAGATGATGTAGCCGGCATACGCAAGACTGCCGAATCAAAAGGAATGAACTTCTGCTATCATGCAGATAAGACAATAGGTATTTCGCTCGACGAAACAACTACGCCCCGCGACGTACTGAATATTATCAGTGTGTTCACACACGAAAATAATGCAGACGGCTTTTCGATCGATGACCGTGCGGCACTCACTAATATCCCTACTGCCCTTACCCGAACCGGCGAGATCCTTTCCCAGCAGGTATTCAACACGCATCACAGTGAAACAAAAATGATGCGCTATATCAAGATGCTGGAAAATAAAGACCTGAGTCTCAACACCAGCATGATATCCCTGGGCTCCTGCACCATGAAGCTTAATGCTGCTTCTGAAATGATGCCGCTTAGCTGGGTACACTTCAGCAAAATGCATCCGTTTGCACCAACTGACCAGTGCGAAGGTTACCTGCAGGTGGTGAAAGAATTGTCTGCTTACCTCTGCGAGATCACCGCATTCGATGCATGCAGCCTGCAGCCTAACAGTGGCGCACAAGGCGAATATGCAGGCCTGCTGGCTATACGTGGCTACCACGAGAGCCGCAACGAAGGTCACCGCGATGTGATACTGATACCTATTTCTGCTCACGGCACCAACCCTGCCAGCGCAGTGATGGTAGGCTATAAAGTGGTGGTAGTTAAGGCGCTCGAAAATGGTTATATAGATGTTGCCGACCTGAAAGAAAAAGCGGCGCTTCACGCAAAAAACCTCGCGGGCATTATGATCACTTATCCTTCTACTTATGGCATATACGAAGAGTCGGTAAAAGATATTACACAGATCGTACACGAGCATGGCGGACAGGTATACATGGATGGCGCCAACATGAACGCACAGGTAGGGCTTACTGCTCCGGGCCTCATAGGCGCTGACGTTTGTCACCTGAACCTCCATAAAACCTTTTCTATACCACATGGTGGTGGCGGACCAGGTGTAGGACCGATATGTGTGAAGAAACACCTGGAACCATTCCTGCCTTCGCATGTGAATCTGAAACAAGGTGAAGGCCATGCCGTTTCGGCAGCGCCATACGGCTCTGCAAGTATATTACTCATCTCTTACGGTTATATCCGCATGCTGGGATCAGCAGGCGCACGCAAGTCTACAGAGAATGCTATACTTAACGCTAACTACATGCGTGCCCGTTTGCAGAACGACTATGATATCCTTTATACCGGCAGCGGTGGTACCTGCGCACACGAGTTCATCGTTGACCTTCGCCCGTTCAAAAAGAGCGCGGAGGTAGAAGCGGAAGATGTGGCAAAACGTCTCATCGACTATGGCTTCCATGCACCAACCATGAGCTTCCCCGTTGCAGGCACTTTGATGATAGAGCCAACTGAAAGCGAAGACAAAGCAGAGCTGGACCGCTTCTGCGATGCTATGCTCGGCATACGTGCAGAGATACGCGCTATAGAAGAAGGCAAAGCAGATAAGGCAGACAATGCACTGAAGTTTGCACCGCATACACAGTTTGCAATAACTGCCGATGAATGGAATCATAAATATTCACGCCAGCAGGCGGCCTATCCGCTGCCTTATGTGAAGCACAATAAATTCTGGCCAACTGTTGCCCGCGTCAATAACACGTATGGCGACCGTAACCTGATCTGTACCTGCGAACCAACCGAATCTTATGCTGAAGCATAATTGATCCCGGTTCAAATAACATGATAAAACCCGTCCATAGTGGCGGGTTTTATTTTTAAAACGGGGTTCCTGAAGTGCCGCTAATGAGCGCTTTGCGCAGCATGGGCAAATGATTCGCTGCCTTAAGGAATAGTGATGTTGCCAGGTCTTTACCAAAATTACTTTGCACGATCCTGCCTATAGTAACCCGCCGGTTAAAGGTGCTCTTCCACGCAGCGGTGTAACTTTTTTCCAGCGCGTCACGGGTTATCTTTTTTTGCAGAAAATCGTCAACACGTTCTGCCGCCAGCTTGGCTGCGTGCAGCGACATACTCATACCGTTACCACAAAGTGGAGTTATCATTCCGGCAGTATCGCCCAGCAATAATATATGGTTCAGCACCTGTTCCTTCTTCTGAAAACTGATCTGCGATATGGCCATGGGTGCGCTATACAAAAAATCTGCTTCATTGAATATCTTGTTCAGCCAGGGGTTTTTCATCAGCACATCCGTTTCCATTTTTTTTATATCGTGGCCGCTCTTCTGCAGATTAGCCGCGGTGGTCAGGTAACAAAGACAGGCTTTGTCGTCTTCTATTGGCGATATACCGCAATACCCTTCTGTAAAATTGTGCAGCCCTATCTGGTCTTTGGGCCACGGATACCTGATGTGATACTTAATGCCAACGTAGTTATTCAGCGCCTTGCTCTTCGCCTGTACAAAAGAGCGCTCCAGCTTCAGGTCTATGTTGCTGCGCTTTCCCCACGTGCCACACACTACTTTCGCGGAAAAGGTTTTGTCTTTAGCTGTTACAGAGAACAGCTCGTTTGCATACGCAATGTCGTCTGCTTTTGTTTTGGTAAGCAGTCGTGCGCCTGCCTGTTCGGCAACTGCGGCCAGCATAGCATCGAGCCTGTACCTGCTGATGCCAAAGCCACCCTGTGGCAGGTATTCATTCACTTCGTTGCCGCGTGTATCTGTTACCTGTAGTCGGTTGATGATGGGCAGGTCTGTATCGTCCACCGGTATGCCTATGCGTTGCAGAAAAGGTTTGCTTTCCATGCTTATGTACTCGCCGCATACCTTATGTTTTGGATAGCTTTCCTTTTCCAATACCAGTACACTATGCTGTTTACGCGCCAGTTGGATAGCCAGGGAAAGGCCGGCGAGGCCACCGCCCACTATGATCACATCGTATGTATCGCTGTTACTCATGAAACGCAAATAAGATACCGGAATGCCCACTGCCACCGGATGCGGTAAGCGGTAATGCCCGCGGCTGCCAGCAGCCGCTTCCAGTCTGCCCGCCTGAACGACCGCTTCACCGACAACGGCGCATCGTTTTTTACCAGGCGCGACCGCGAAAATATTTTTGTCAGCAGCTTTATGGAATAATAAGCAACAGGATGACGATGCAGGTCATTAATAAAAAAACCTGTGTTGCTGTTTTCTTTCAGCCATTTCAATTGCCCTATCAATTCATCATCAGTAAAGTGATGGCAGAACAGCGACGAAAAAATAATGTCTGGTTTACCCTCAGGCCATCTTACCGCCCGGTAGTCGCTGCATATCCAGTTCACTTCTTCTTTTACATGTTGCCGTGCATATTCTATGCACTCCATTTTTATGTCTATGCCGGTCAGTGAGCATACCACATTCTTTTTTTTCAGAAAATCATGAATGGCTACAAGGTTATCTCCTCCGCCAGAGCCTATCTCCGCAACAGATAGTCGGTTCCCACTGCCTGACTTATTCAGAAAAGCTGCAACTCCATTTCTTGTTATCGCATGTCCACCCAGGAAGGTGTTCACTACGTTCAGTTCCTGCATCGTAGTAAGAATTTCACCGAAAGGGATATCGTCCCTGTCCAGTAATTCTTTCTCGTATGATCGCTGCGTCATGTTCATGCTACCGTCATAATAAGGCTTTCCATAGTGAGGCCTGGGCCAAATGCTGCCGCAAAAATATGCGCGCCTTTATCCTTAGTTACATTGTCCCACATCTCCTGCAGGACAAATAAAATAGTTGCAGACGACATGTTACCATAGTCTCTCAATATTTTGTAAGACGCAGCCAGTTGTTCTTCTGTAAGCGAAAGGCCATTACCCAATGCCTCCAATATCCTTTTCCCACCAGGGTGTATACAGAAGTATTTGATGGCTTCATCATTATACCCTGCCTTAGCCAGTGCATGTTCTTTCAGTGAACCTATATCTGCCTTGAATATTTCCGGCACATCAGCAGATAAGGTCATCACGAAACCATTCGACGACAAATTCCAGGTCATGCTGTTCTTTGCATCCTTCAGTATTTCTGAATAAAAACTGTCCAGCTTCAATCCTGTACGTTCATCATCATCACCGCATATTAGCGCCGCTGCGGAGCCATCGGCAAAAAGCAGTGGCGCGGTAATGGAATCTTCGGTAAATGTTTTTTGAAAATGTAGCGAGCATAGTTCCGTACATACCACCAGTACTTTCGAGCCCCGGTTGGCATTGACAATATCATTGGCCATCTTCAGTCCATGTACCGCTGCATAGCACCCCATAAAGTTGATGGCCGTGTGCGAAATATTTGCTCTTAGCCCCATAGCCTCCATTAGTTGCAGTTCCAGCCCCGGTGCGCTCATTCCCGTGCAGCTCACTGTCACCAGGTGCGTTATCTCATCTTTGTCTATTAGGTTGGCTATGCACTTGGTTGCTGACTGTAATGATAACTTCAGCGCGTGTTCATGATACCATTGCATTCTATGCTCCAGGCCGGGGAATGGTTCCAGGTCTGCCCTCTTCGGGAAGAACTGCCACTCGTCCATCGGCAATGTAAAATCCGGGATCACCGAATATCGCGTTTCTATGCCGCTATGCCGGTACAGGTACCCAAGTATCCTCTTTTCTTTATCGCCGGCGCCATACGCCCCCTCCATAAACTCCAGTAAATGCTGCTGGGTATGTTTATACGCTGGTACTTCGGTTGCAATCGATATTATTTTGGCCAAGTTGATTCGTGTTTTTCAGGTTATATACGTATATAAAAGTATAGTGGTTCCTTTTTGTGCCAATGATAAGAGGGCATTATTAAAATTAGCCTCATTTTCAATAAGCGGCAATCAAATAGCCCCAGAGCAGGAGACTACTGACATGAAACAGGAACTTAACGTACCCGGTAGAAAAATCGTACCCGGCAGTTAATATGTAAAATAATGAGTGTTATGGGGAATTATTCTGGAACGCCCGCGCGGTAGTTAACTATTATTTGGCATTGGCCGGTCATCGTCTTTACCGTACCGTAGTTTATTTTCTTTAATGATCACTTCTTTCACCACATTGTCCAGTTTTTCAGTCACCACGCCCAGACCTTCTATCACTTCTTTATTTATAGGGTCGGTAGGATCGTCGAAATTAAATAACTGCACCAGCCCCAGGATGGTAGATACAGGCCCTCGCACATGATGCGCCTGTATGTGTGCTATATCGCTCAATACATTGCTTTGCGCCTCTATATGCGCCAGGTGCCCCTTCTTCTCACGGGATAGCAGTTCGTTATACTTTCTCTGGATGTTGTAGTTACGGTAAATGAAGAATGTAAGCAGCACAACAAGTATGAGGCCAGCGAAACTGGTGTACGTGAATGTCTTCTGCCGCCCGATAGTCCTTTCATATATACCCTGCTGGTACAGGCTGTCCTTCATCTTCTGGTTCCTGAAATCTGCTTCCAGCGCCCTTTTTATAAATTCATTTTCCTTTTCTACTTTCGATATACTGTCCCTGATCGTAATGAAATTTTTAAACGCCTCCAGCGCTTCCTTATCCTCGCCTTTATTCCCGTAGGCTATAGACAGCGACATCCACGCATCACGTTCATCGTCCAGGCCGCTGTTCTTTTGGGCTATGGTAAGCGCTTTCTGCAAAGCCGGAACGGCCAGGTCGAATTTATTCTGCTTGATGTAAATGTTTCCCGATGTAATATAGGACTTCGGAAGGAGGTCTAAATAACTCTGGTCTTCTGCAAGCCGCAGTGAACTGTCGGCATACAGGAGGGCTTTGTCGTATACAAACATGTCGTGGTAAGTATTCGCCAACTCGTTCAATATTTTCACTTCATCTCTGAACTCATTGATCTCACGGCATTTTAGCAATGCTACCTGGTATTGTTTAATGGCCTCCAGGTAATTGGTTTTTAATTTGTACGTTTTACCGATACCTATCAGCCCCGCTATCTGCAGATAAGTATCATTTATCGCAATGCTCAGTAACTGTACCTTATCGTAGTTCTCCATCGCCTTGTCAGGCTGGGACATAGCAAGATATATATCGCCTATGTTCAGGCTAAGGCCCGCTGTCAGCAAGGTGTCCTGGATGTCTTTGGCATGTTTCGCAGCCGCTACAGAATCGAGCATCCGCAACGAATTCTTGTAAGTGGCCAGCGCTTCATTGTAGTCTTCTATCGCATTGTACACCACCCCCATATCCGCCAGCACACCCATTTGCATATCCGCATCCGACCTTACTCCCAGCACCTTATTATAGTATTCCAGCGCCTTCTGGTATTGCGAAATTTTCTGGTAAGCCTTCGCCATTGTTTCCAGGGCTATCGCTTCATTTATAGTGTCGTCATATTTATGGGCAAACCTTACGTTATCTTCAAAAGCATCAAACGCCTTAGGGTAATCCTTGAGACAACTAAAGTATATTTCACCGAGCTTTCTGTTTGCCTTGTATACCCCTTCATGCCACTTTATTGCTTCCGCAAGTTTCTTTGCTTCATTTGCTATTAACAATTTGTTAGTCGAATCTTCACACGACATACCGGTTGCGGTATTTATGTAAGTTTTAACCTTTTCTGTATCAGAAGATAATTTGGAGACGATCGCTTTTATTGAATCAACATTAAACTTCTCAACTTGCCCTAATGACCTG
>JABDCE010000008.1 GCA_013288285.1 Bacteroidota bacterium | reverse complement strand
GGCTATATTAGAACCTGTAACCGTGGCGCTGGCCAGGTTAAAACCTGTAAGACTTGCACCCTGTACATTGAAACCTGTAATAGTACCGCTTGCTATGTTGCCGCCGGTAATAGTGGCGCTGGCAATTTTGCTACCAGTAACTGCACCTGCTGCGATAACCGGGTTAGGATAAGTGCTGCCTAAAAGGTCACCACCTGCTGCACCACCTGGCACGATGCCTGTAGGTGTGCTATATGAACCATCACCTCTCAGGAACGTAGTTGCTGATGGGGTGCCGGTGAAAACGAGGTCAACAGTTGGTTGTACGCTTGCAGTAAGATTTAATTTAGAATACTGGATAGCAGCAGTGTTGCTGACATTAGCATTTGTGATGGTAGTAGCTGCGATGTTAGAACCGGTAACAGTACCGCTGGCAATGTTAGAACCAGTAACAGTACCGCTGGCGATGTTAGTACCAGTAATAGTAGCGCTTGCAATTTTAGCGCCTGTAACTGCTCCTGCCGCAATAGACGGACCAGGATAACTACCCGTAAGGTCGCCGCTGGCAAGACCTGCCGCAGCCGGTGTAGTCCATGTGCCGTTACCAGCCCAGTAAGTAGTAGCCGATGCACCGGTACCGCCGTTCAGGTTACCGACAGGCAGATTGCCAGATACATCACCACTTAATGATACCGCACCGAACGAAGGATTGCCGCCGGCATTACCATGCAGTACAGTAGTAGTAGTACCCTGATTAGCGAACTGACCCGAAGCAAGCGTCAATGGTGTATTGAGTGCAGATGTTATTCTGCCTTTTGCATCAACAGTGATCATAGGTGAAGGAGAACCAGTGATACCATAAGAGTTAGCTGTTACTCCAGAGTTGGTAAGATTAGCTGCATTGACCTGAGCCGCTGAAGCATTGATAGCTGCAACCGCATCTGTACCAGCGGCTGAAGTAGCTGCAATAGTAGGATTAGGATAAGAACCTGCGAGGTCGCCGCCAGCAGCACCTGCTGCAGCCGGTGTAGCCCAAACGCCATTACCAGCCCAGAACGTAGTAGCTGATGCGCTGGTACCACCGTTCAGGTTAGTAACAGGCAAGTTGCCAGATACATCAGTAGACAGATTAATAGAACCCCATGCAGGATTACCTGCTGCGTTACCATGCAGCACCTGTACGGCAGTACCCTGGTTAGCGAACTGAGCCGAACTAAGTACCAATGTTACATTGGCTGCAGCAGTGATCCTGCCTTTCGCATCTACAGTGAACAACGGAGAGCCGTTGACTGTGTATGCACCAGGCGTTACTGGAGAGCTTTGAAGATTAGCTGCATTGATCAATGCAGAAGAAGTATTGATGGCGTTAACCGCATCTGTACCAGCGCCTGATGTATTGGCGATGGTAGGATTAGGATAAGTGCCTGTAAGGTCGCCGCCCGCAGTAACACCCGCAGCATTGACCTGTACCCAGGCAGCGCCTGTATAATAATAGAAGCCAGCCGGCGCATCGGTCTGGAATACCAGCAACCCAGTTGCAGGTGAGGTGATAGATGAACGCTGCGTAGACAACATACGTGGTATAAGTATACCTGAGTTTGTCGATTGCACATCGAACATTGCCGATGCATTAGCAGATGAGCCGGTGCTGTTCACCGCCATTCCCTGTGCATCAGCAGTATTCGCGTGAAACGAAAGTGCTGCAACTGATGCGAGTGCGAGTAAAGATTTTTTCTTCATTTTCTATGGTTTTAAACTATGTTTTGATTTTGATTTGACGTTAATCGATTCATTATGTTGTTAACTTTTTACTTTATAGAAATTTGTTAATTTTCATTAAGGTCGCAAATGTAAAAACAATAAGTGACTTTTTATAACCTCTATGAACACTTTTACTGAAAATAATAATATATTTATTATGGCAAATCGTAAACCAATACTAATTAGCTACTAAAATGTGATACATCATGAAAAATAAGTCTTCTTTTCAATGGTTATTGAGTTGTTAATGACTATACGCCCTACCCTGCTTTATACCCAAAAAAGATAGTTTATAACCGGGGAAATGACCTGTTTAAGCATACACCACCTCCAGCATTACCCCTTTGCCACCTTGCAATAAACAATGCGTCCATTGGGCACGTCGTTGACTATTATTGTTCCGGGCTTTATGTTGGTGGTGTTAGCATCAAGGTTTACCTCCATCACTTCGCGCAGTCCTATCAGATCAGAGATAATAGCCATTAACATTTGGATGAAAAATTATTAAGTTTGCCAGACAATTTGCGTGTGTCAAAATTTATGCATAAGTATTTACTTTTTCTGGCACTGCTACTTCCCGCCGATTTGTTTTCCCAGGTTATCCCAATAGAAGGAAGCCGACTAAATTACCGGGTAGTAGGTTTTTCATATGCCGACAGGAAGATAAAAGGATGCCGGCTTGAAGTAGCAGAAGGCAACTTCAGTGACGAAGCTTCTTTTATCAAACACATAGTTGACACTGGCATCTTTGCATTGGGTAGAAAAAAGATAGTGACTGTACCTGATTTCGGGAAAGAATATACATGGCGGGTGGTATGTGAAAAAAGGAATCCGGATAATGTTTCCAAAAGTGAGTTCCACCATTTCAGCACGTTGCCATACGGCGATTCCAGCGGGTCAAAAACAAGACTGCGGATAGTTACCAATAACAGGCTGGCGGATCACAATTATTTTTTTGTTGATGCTACCCGCACCCTTTACAATGCACAAGGCGACCCAGTATGGTTTTTGCCTGATGCAGATGTTTTGCCGTTTGTAAAAACAGGCCTGAGAGATTTGAAATATTCGAATGGCACAATGACCTGTATTATGGAAGACCATCCCATGGAAATAGATTATAACGGCAATATACGCTGGAGACCGTATAATACAGGAGAAGTGGCGCACGACACATCGGAGCGTTTTCACCATGAACTTACAAAGTTGCAACTGAGCGGCCAATACATGGTACTGGGTACGGAAACGATTAAGGCTAAGCTACCCTCATATCATGGAGAGAGTGCCCATAAAGATTCCAGTAACAACATCACCAAAGATAGCGCGGGCGTATACTGGCAAAAGATGGAATTTGGCACATTGATAGCATATGATACAACAGGAAAAGTAACCTGGGCGTGGAAGTCTTTTGACTATTTTAAGAACTCGGAAATTTTCAGCCATTACCTGCCTGATGGTAAGTTTCCGCCAATAGATGTTCACGAAAATGCGTTCTGCTTTAACGAACGTGACAGCGTCATTTACGTTGGGTTCAGGAATATCAGCCGGATACTGAAAATAAAATATCCATCGGGAAACGTTCTGGCCGTTTACGGTTTACCATTCGAGGTGGGATCTGAAACTTGTAGTGAACTTTTTTGCGGACAACACAGCATTAGCCTGACATCAAATGGCGATCTATGCCTGTATAACAATAACTCAATGGATTACGCCAGCCTGCCAAAAATAGAAATACTAAAGGAAGTAGCCGGCGCTGGCCTTGCAGAAGTATGGAAGTATGATTGTACGCTTGATGGTTTCGATGAAAACGAACTCGATGCCTACAATAAAAAAAACACAATGCTACGCGGAATGAGCGACAGGAAAATATTGTCTGTGGCTTCGCGCTTGTCCTCCGGTGGCATCGCCAGGCAAACACCTGACGGGAGCATTTTCGTTTCCATGGGACACGACAACGGCAAATTAATGCTCATAAATGAAAATAAAGAAGTGCTATGGAGCGCTGTCCTTGAAACGCAGTTATACAAAGACGGCCCCTGGATATCCCTGTCTACTTACCGGGCTAATATTGTAAGCTGGAATGAAATTCGCGGCTTAATATGGAGTGTAAAGTATTAGCTAATGAGAGCGTGTACAGATACCTCAGCTTGTAAGTATCATCCCCGCATTAATTCCAAAAAACGACAGTTTGTATCCCGGGAAATAACCTTCTTCGGTGTACACTACTTCCAGCCTCAACCCCTTGCCATCTTTGCAATAAACAATGAGTCCATTGGGCACATCGTTGACTATGATTGTTCCGGGTTTTATATTTGCAGTGTTACCATCGAGGTTCACCTCCATCACTTCGCACAAACCAATCTTCCAATTGTTGATAGTTATTGGTACGCCCTTCGCGATGGGGTTGCAACTTTTCACCAAAGCCTTTATAGTGGTGCTGTCCATATCATCCCACCGGATGGCAAGCACCTCTGCACCAACTTTGGGCCAGTACTTTGCCTGGCTTTCGTCCTGAGCAACGGTTGCCAGTGGCTTCCCTGCTTTTAAATCCGTAACCATAGCCAGGCACATTTTTTCGCCCAGGTAGGCGCACTGTGCGCTGAGCATACCATAGGTCATCTCTGCATTGACTGGTATCTCTTCTCGCGCAACTATGGGGCCTGTATCGAGCCCTTCGTCTATTACGTGCACGGTTGTACCTGCCACAGTGTGTTGCTGTCTTATAGCTTCAAATATGGGATCTGCGCCCCTCATCTGCGGCAACAGGCCGTAATGGAAATTGAGAAAACCCAGCCGCGGTAAACTATAGACGGACGCAGGTATTCTCCATGGGAAAGTCATTACGAATACTACGTCGGGTTGCGTCTCACTTATCCAGGCGGACAATTGCTGTTTGAATGTTTTTGCAGTCAACCTGCAATATGCCGCATCCAGTGCCTGGGCCTGGGCAGCAAAGAGTGCGGCTACCTCCGGGTTGTTATCGGCAGTAGCGATGCCGCATAGTGCGTTTTCTGCTACCAGCCGCATCATAGCGGGATATGCCATTTTATTATTACAAATCAATCCTACTTTTATCCCGGCCAAAATCTTTGATTTATTTATGAGTCAAGGCATCCGTAAGCATTCACCCAACTGGTCATCGGGCCACTCATGTTATTGATGTCTGTTTCCAGTTTTTCACGCTGCGCTGCGGTGTATGCAGATTCACCCTGCACTTCCAGCAAACATTTGCCTGTCGCTTCGTTAAGTTTTACCACTGCATCGTAAACCGGTGCATGACATTGATGTGTAGCCGCATCGAGCGTCACTTCGCCCCGGGGGCTGCTGAATGAATATCCTTCCAGATCATGCAGCGCATCAGCGGAACTGAGCGCTTTGGCAGCTACCTGCCCGGCCTCCCAGCCCAGCAGCGAGTATATATTTATGTTGGTATTTTTTCTTGTTAGTACACTCATAAAGTGCTTATTGGCGGGTGTAACAAGCGCTGTACTCCACGGCACACAAACCTGCACATCAGCGCCGGGATATGTGCTCTTAGCCAGCCACTGCTCTTCGCCCACAAATGAGGAACCATAAACGGCACGCCCTTTAAACACATCGCCCGCTGCTGCGGCAGCAAAATAATCTTCGAGCATATCTCCGCAAAATGCAGCGAATATCGCATCGGGGGTTACCTCGTCAAGATGTTCGGTCAGGGGTTGTAACGTCAGTTCAGCTCTTTTCAATGGAGTGAACAGGTTGTAAGTAACACTTCCTGCTCCATCTGCTATGCCTTTATGGGCCGCAAATGTACTGCGGTAGCCGGAGTCGTAGAAAGAACTGGTATAAGCGAAACTGTTTTTGCCGGAAGCAATAGCCTTTGCAACAGCTGCGCGGATGCATAACATACCCTGCAATGATACATAAAAAACATGCGGCAGTTTAGTCAGCGATGTGGGCACATGGTAACCAGCATCGAGTGCTATAAGTATGGCATTGGCGCTCGCAAAAAGAGGTTCCAGCTTTTCGGCCGATGCAGGGTTGAGGTAGCCAGCAACCACTGTAGCACCATTTATTAGCAACTGCTCGCAAGCAGTGTAGATCATTTTATCATCGGCCCCAAGGCCAATACTCTCTGTCTTTATCTCAGCATCTGTAATACCGCCATCTTCCATACCAGCCCGCATGCCTCCCAGCAGATCGAATGCCATAGACGGGAACAATACAGACCTTGTCAACAACAGACCAACTTTTTTATTCATCAAAATTTCACTTTTCACGTTTATAATATAGCGACAGTCTTGACACCCAGGCAAAACCGGGCGGGGCTCATTCGCCTCTATGCTCTTTAAAAAAAACAACGGGTAGGTTTCCCTACCCGTTGCTAGAATATTTACACTTAGTTCCTTTGCGGGAAAATTCCGAACAAGGAAATGCAGTAATTAACAGTTAGGAATGGATTCAATATTGAGAAAGGAATCCCACTTCCGGTACTACCAGTGACGCCGTTATCTGAAGCCATTGGATTGCCGCCGGTTGCGTTGTATACCGAACCTGCTGAGGAGTTCGACACGCCAAAATAATTGTTCGTGGGATCACCTGATTCGCCATTCACTGTAGACACCTGCAGACTGGCAGATAGCACAGGGTGAGTGTGTACCGGCAAATTACTAGCCAGGAGCGTGACGTTTTCTGATCCTCCATTCTGGCCAATGACATAACCAGGCAAGCCCGGGCCTGTCCCGGTACCAATAGGTACACGACCTTGTAAATTTGGAAGACCGAAGGTCGTTTGACCATCGCCACCATAAGTGGTACCTATGAGCGTGAAAAGCGCCTGATATTCGGCGATCGGCAACAATTGGCCATTACACTGCGCCCAGCCATCTGGTGGGAAATTAAAGCCAAATGAAAATATTGAACCAACAAATGAGTCCATAAAAGTTTGTTTAAAATGATTAAATATTGTTTTAGTAATTTTATTCAGACTGCAAACGATTAACCCCTTGTAGGGAATATACCCTGCATGGCGATACAATAGTTCATGACAAGCGATGGATCTATAATGCTTACTGGTGAGCCTCCACCACTGTTTCCCAGCGTGATAGTTGGCGGCTTCATGGTGACAGATGGGGTAAACGCTGCATTATATGGTTTTACGGTACCCTCAAGGCCTGGAAATGCACCTGATGGATTGCTGGTACTCTTAGTGGTGTTATTACTATTTAACGTGAACACCACAGTATGGATGTGCGGCGGCAGATTACTGCTGTTAAGCGTAACCGAACTTGCGCCGCCTGTTTCGCCGATGGAGTAATTAGACCCGCCGGTTAACTGTCCCATGTGAATGGCTACGTTGCTTTGCAGGTTGGGAAGCCCGAAAGTGGAGGTACCGTTACCTCCGTAGCTGGTACCTAAAAGTGAAAATAATGCTGCGTACTGTGATATGGGCAGTATCTGCCCCTGGCAAAATGCCCAGCCATACGGCGCAAAATTGAAGCCAAACGCGCAAATTGTTCCTAAATATGTTTCCATAAAAATATTTTTTTTAGAGATTTTTTTTAATGTTTTTGTTTAAAAAAGGCATTAGCAATTAATTCCTGCTAGGGAATAAACCAACCGTAGCAACACATGCAGTAACAGCCAGGTATGGATTCTGAGTGTTGAAAGGGACGCTTCCACCAGCCGGGTTTACCGTAACTGTAGGAGCACCCAAGGTGCCTGGGTTAGCGCCCAATGTAGCAGTATACATAAGTCCTGTGCCCCTTTGCTCAAAAACACCCGCAGGGTAATTGCCCCCCGGTGAATTTACGTTATCAGTTGTTTTGTTGTTACTTGCCGCAATGGTAGCTGTTGCTGTGTGGGTATGCACCGGCATATTACTGGTGAGCAAAGAAGTAGTTGCAGTACCAATCCTCTCACCCATGGTGTAGCTGGTGCTCTGCCCTATTATTGCCCGTCCGCGAAGATCGGGGATCCCAAATGTTGTAGTACCATTGCCACCGTAGAAAGTGCCAAAAAGTGAAAATAACGCAGCATTTTGCTGAATGGACAAAAGAGCTCCATTGGCGAGCGCGTAGCCCTTAGGAGCGAAATCGAATGCAAAGTATTGAACCATGCCTAAAAATGGTGAATCCATGATCGTGTGTTTGTTTTTAAATTGGTGAAGAAATAAAAAAGTTGGACCGTAAAACTAATAATAACTTTCAATAAACAAACTATTTTTAATAATTGTTCAAAAGATTTTTATCCTCATAAATAAATGTGTGCGAGTATGTCATTTACCCACTCAACAACGACTAAAGAACTTATAACCAACTAACTTTCACAAAGAAAACTTACATAATTGATAATGGAAAACTATTTATGTTATCTCATTATCAACTCTGTGTTACCACATCTATTATGCCATCTGCCATAAAAACAAGGTGCAATTTTACAAACAAAGAATTGATAAAAACCACGTAAAAACACCTGAATTTGGAAATTTCGTTAACGGGCAATTAACGACTGATTTTCATAACCCTACTATTATCTTTACCGCTATTATCTGATAGATGGAAAACCTTAGAAAACTTACGGAAACGATATTGTCTGAGAAGAGTGATTTTAGTGCGCTGGAGCAAGCTATTAAAGGCATGCAGGCATTTTATGAAGCGCATACACACACAGACATGGACAACCTTCCGGAAGATGGTATCAACTTGCCTTCAGGCCTTGCCATCTCCCCTTGGCAGGCAGCAGCATGCTTAAAAGAAGTGAGACGCACTACCATATTTCTTCGCGGTATACATAAGGCAATACTTCAGTTGAAACAAGACTTTCCGGGTGAGAAAATAAATGTTTTGTACGCAGGTTGCGGGCCTTACGCCACGCTGCTTACGCCTTTCACCACTTTGTTCAACCCCAATGAACTGGCGTTTTATATGCTGGACATTAATGAAGAATCACTGAACTCTGTGCGTCTGTTGTACAGTGAGTTAGGGATAACGGAGCATATAGCAGAGATCATCTGCGGTGACGCAGCAACGATAGTTTTACCACAGGACCATACGATACATATGGCAGTCTCAGAAACGATGCAAAAGGCGCTGATACAGGAGCCGCAGGTGTCTATCATGCTGAATATTATTCCGCAAATGGAAGACAACGCGATTTTCATTCCGGAGGAGATAAATGTGAGTATGAAACTACTTACCATGGCAGAGCACCAGATGAGCAATTTCATTGGTGACCGCAACCCGGAACATATAGACCTGGGACACCTGTACACCATAGGCCGACAGGACTGCAAACCGCCAGCAGAACGTGTTATAACTATCCCCCAGAAGATAGACGACTTCATCACACTAAATCTGTTTACAGATATTACCGTGTATAAAGATGAAAAACTATACGCACATAACTGCACACTGAACCTGCCGCTGATGATAGCTAATGTGGAAAACAAAACAGACAAAAAAGTAGTGCTGCGATATGATATGGGGCCACTGCCAGAGTTTCGCTGCGAATGGCTGGGATAGAAAAAGAACGTCCAAAAAAAAGCTGATTTTATCATTATTGTGGTAACTTCAATACTGGTATAACAATACTTGCCGGGTATGGACGCAGACAAAAGCGAACTGGAACTACTGCACAAAGCTATAGGAGAATGGGAGCAGGATGGCCTGCTCACCCAGGCACAAAGCGCACAGCTTAAAGCAAGCATAGTACCCAAGCAAAACGCGCGGCAGCAGATAGCGCAGTACTTCTTCTTCGTAGCATTATTCTGCACACTACTGGCATTCGGCGCCATCTTTATCAATGAAAAATTTCTTGAAAAAATAAAGGTCTACTTCTCGTTAAACGACCTCATTATTGCGCTGATCACAGCGGGGTTATCTGTATTGTGGTTCTGGTATGTGGGTAAGAAAATAAGACACCTGAGTCCGGCAGCATACGAGGTGTACATGGTACTGGGTGGGCTGTCTGCGCTTACGTCACTAATATACTTCTGTAAGGAGTTTCACATAGATGGCACCTATACCGCATTCCTGAGTATAGCATTGCCGCTACTGATGCTGCTGGGTGGCATGTTCCGCTCGAAAGCATTGTGGATAGGCGCTATAGTGGCTGCCATGGCGTGGTTCGCGTCCTTCAGCAACTGGATGAGCAGTGACAATCTGTTCATGGGCATGAACTATGCGGTGCGCTTCACAGTGTTTGGGTTGGTGATATTAGGTGTATCTTTTTTACAGGAGTTCATCCCGCCGCTGGTGTTTACAAAACGTATTACTTATGCCGCCGGGCTCATGTTGTTTTTTACCGGGTTGTGGGCAGTGTCGATATTCGGGAACTACAATACCCTTGTGGGCTGGCAGGCAGTAAGGCAGATACATGTGCTGGCCTACTCCATTGTTTTCGGCATTGCTGCGGCGGTGAGCTTTTATCTGGGTTTCCGTTTCAAAGACGACCTGGCCAGAGACTTCGGAGTGCTGTTCCTGCTGATCAATCTCTACACACGCTACTTCGAATACTTCTGGGACTCAATGAACAAAGGTATTTTCTTCCTGGTACTGGCTATCACATTCGGGCTGCTGGGCTGGCTGCTGGAAAGAAAAAGAAGCACCGAACGGAAAGTATCGCCTGTTAGCAAATCATAGTCTATTTTTGCGGCCGTCTTCAAGCATCAACCTAAACACATGCCGCGCTACGTACTGGAAGTAATGTATGATGGTACAAAATTTCATGGCTCACAGATCCAGGGCGAGACGCCTACTGTGCAACTGGAATTGAATAAAATATTGAGCACCATACTCCGAACACCAATACTAACGTATGGCGCCAGCAGAACGGATGAGGGAGTGCATGCGCTTTGCAATTATTATCATTTTGACATAGAAGATGAACTGAAGCCAGACTTCCTGTACAAATGCAACGCCATACTCTCACATGGACTGGCAGTTAAACGGGTATGCAGAGCGGTACGTCCTGATTTCAATTGCAGATTTGACGCCATCATACGAACGTACAGGTATCGCATCTATTTCGCACGAAACCCTTTTCTGCAAGACAGGGCACTGTACTATCCATACCGGTTCGACAGCAGCATACTGAATGAAACTGCGGAAGAGATCATGAAATGCAAGAGTTTCGAATCTTTCGCAAAAAGAAACTCTCAATCAAAAACGTTTACCTGCAACATACTGCAATCGGGTTGGGAGCATAATGGCGATGAACTGCACTACGTTGTATCGGCAAACCGCTTTCTTAGGGGTATGGTACGCGGGCTTGTAGGCACACAATTGCGCATAGCACGTAATAAAGGGAATGCTGATGATCTGAGAAAAATAATAGACGCCAAAGATTCCAGGGCTGCCTACTTTGATGTGGCAGGCCATGGCCTGTACCTAGAGCAGATCACCTACCGTGAAAATGAATTGATACAGTTACAGCCGGAGTTGTAAGCACTACCAGCTTCCGCTAGCACCACCACCACCGAAGTCTCCGCCGCCGAAGCCACCGAAGCCGCCATCACCACCGCCACCACCAAATCCGCCATCACCGCCGCCGATGCCGCCGCGATCGCGGCCACCACCGAATAGACTACCCAGCAGCATACCGGTACCGAAACCGCCCAGGCCGCCACCGCTCATATAATTGCCACCTCCGCCGCCGCCACGGCCAAACATGCGGATAATGAAAACGATAACGATGATGACTATGATCACCGCTGATAAGGGTACATTCTTTGCATTGTGTGGCTGACCATCGCCTTTATATTCGCCCTTTGTGGCAGCAATAATAGCGTCTGATGCTTTTGAAAAACCTACATAATAATTATTATCTGAAAAGGCAGGCGCCATTTCATTCCTGATAATGCGCCCGCAGGTAAGGTCGGTAAGTGCGCCTTCCAAACCCTTACCGGTAGAGATGTTGATCTTATGATTGTTAACAGCAGCGAGCACTACGACTCCGTTATTTTTTCCGCTCTTGCCTACGCCCCAGGCTTTGCCCAACTGTATGGCATAATCTGACACATCATAGTCGCCGAGGTCTTTAATGGTAATGACGAGTATCTGGTTAGAGGTAGTTCTTTCAAAATCTACCAGTTTGGACTCCAACTGATCCTGCTCCCCCTCTGTCATTACGTGCGCAAAGTCATTGACCAACCTTGGAGGATTTGGCCTGTCGGGGAACTTCTTATCATCGGCGTATAAATGAAGCCCGGCGACAACGAACAGCAACAAGAACAAACTACGCAAACCTATTTTCTTGATCATTTACCAAATACTATTTCGTCAGGTAATTCATTTTTCTTTATTGCCGGATCATACGGAAAGTGCACTGCGAGCGCATTGCCCAGCTCATGTATACAATTACACAGCCCCTCTGTGATCTCGTTTTTTCTCAGGTGTCCTCTCAGTTTGTCCGAAGCACTCTTCCAGAATTCAGGGCCGCCTGCTTTCTCATAAATCACCTTGTCGCCAAAAAGCGCGTACTGCCTGTCGGTATAGGCAACGTACACTATGATCGCATTGCGGGCATCTGTTTTGTCCATAGCCAGTTGAAAGAACAGTTCACGCGCCCTGTCCATCGCATCCACATAAGTGCAGTGATGCTCCATGAATACGCGAACCTCTCCACTTGTTTTGCTTTCTGCTTCTTTAATGCTCGCAACCACTTTTAGCTGCGAGTCATTATCAAGCATTGGCCTCTTTCCGAACCATGAGAACATAACAATGATTTAAGAAATTAGAATTGCACCTTAGGCGCGTTCTGAGCACCTGCATCTGCCGTGAAAGATGGCCTTTCCTTAAAGTGGAACATACCTGCGAGTATATTGGCGGGGAAATTAGACACTTTAATGTTATAGTCCTTAACGGATACATTGAACGCATCACGCGCCACTTTGATCCTGTTTTCTGTACCTTCCAACTGATCCTGCAAAGACTTGAAATTCTCTGTTGCTTTCAATTGCGGATATTGCTCTGAAACAACCATCAACCGACCCAGGGCCTGGCTAAGCTGTCCCTGCGATGCCTGGAACTGTTGCAGCTTTTCCGGTGTTAAGTCTTTTGCATCTACTTTGATAGAGCTGGCACTTGCCCTGGCCTGGATAACCGATGTCAATGTGCTCTGCTCAAAATTTGCAACACCTTTTACAGTGGCTACGAGATTAGGTATAAGGTCGGACCGACGCTGGTAGCTGCTCTGTACGTCAGCCCACTTCTGGTCAACATCTTTGCTTGCGCCGTTCATGCCATTGTATCCGCAACCGCCTACCAATACAATTAACAGAATGATTCCTAATGCAATAAATAATCCTTTCATTTTAAAATAATTTTTCACAAAAATACATCATGTAAATTGGAAATTTATATTAATAGTCGGCGAATTAGCTCAATTTATCGGTAATCAGTCGTTTTTATGATTTGAATAACAGCATGGCCATACAAAAAGATCTCTCTTTTCTTTGCTAAATTTGCATCGCGTATTTGCGAAATCGGACCTGCTAACAATAACAGCTATGCCAGGTATCGCGATGCGCATTTTATTATTTTCACTTTTTACCGTCTATTTAGCAAATCATGCCCACTACATACGAAGCCACATTGGAATATGCGCAAGGACAGGACCAGACAGACACGCTCTACCCGTTCAGGGAGCGTTTCATATTCCCGCAGCACGAAGGGGCAGATGTCCGTTACTTCTGTGGTAATTCCCTTGGCCTTCAACCAAAGAGTGTGAGCTACCTGATGGAGAAGGAACTGCGCGACTGGGGTAAGTATGGTGTAGAAGGACATTTCAGGGCGGCATACCCGTGGTTTTCTTACCATCATTTTTTTACGGACCGGCTGGCAAAAGTGGTAGGCGCGGAAAAGGATGAAGTGGTGGCGATGAACACACTGACCGTGAACCTGCACATGCTGATGCTGTCGTTTTACCGGCCGCATAACAAGCGGTATAAAATAATCATGGAGGCTGGCGCATTCCCTTCAGATCAGTATGCTGTGGAAACCCAGGTGCGTATGCATGGCTACGATCCGGAGGACGCGATCATAGAAATAACGCCACAGGAAGGAGCCCACCTTATTGAAGACATAGACATTATCAACGCCATAAAAGAAGCCGGGGATTCTGTGGCCCTGGTAATGATAGGCGGCGTAAATTATTACACAGGGCAGTTTTTTGACCTTGAAAATATTACTAAGGCAGCGCATAGCGTAGGGGCTTATGCGGGGTTCGACCTGGCACACGCAGCGGGCAACGTGCAGCTGCAACTACATAGCTGGAATGTAGACTTCGCCTGCTGGTGCTCTTATAAATATCTTAATTCAGGGCCGGGTGGTGTGGGTGGTGCATTTGTGCATGAGCGGCACGGCAATAATCCTGATCTGTTCCGGCTGGCGGGCTGGTGGGGCAATGATGAAAAGACGCGCTTCAAAATGCAGAAAGGTTTTGTGCCGCAGAAAGGCGCTGCAAGCTGGCAGATGAGCAATGCTCCTGTCTTTAACATGGTGGCCCACAATGCATCGCTTGATATTTTTGAAAAAGCAGGGCTTCCTGCGCTACGTGAAAAGAGTATACAGCTTACAGGCTATATGGAATTTCTGCTCCGCCAGATAACGCATCTGCCGTTTGAGATAATCACACCCTCGGAACCATCAAGACGTGGCTGCCAGCTTTCGATGCTGTTTCATGAAAGAGGAAAGGAGGTATTTGAAGCCCTGACCCAAAGCGGCATAGTAGCCGACTGGCGCGAACCGAACGTGATACGCATAGCACCGGTGCCACTGTATAATACTTATGAGGATTGCTATAAGTTTTATGAGGTACTGACTTTGATCAGTTAAACATTATGCGGGCTTTACGGGACTACCACCCCATTCGCTGTGAGATTGCAGGTTCTCGCCCTTCATCACTAACGATAACGGCTCTACATTTACGTTATCTCCGATCTCGCTATCGTAGAGAATAATGGTACGCGCACCAATGCTGCAACGCTTCCCTATTTTCACGGGGCCCACCTTCATTACCCTGTCTTCAAACAGGTGAGTCTGCGGGCCACAGTCTTCATTGAGCGCGGTATCATCACCTATATCCACCATGTCCTGCTCGGTAATATCAGTCGTGTTGAGCCACACGCGTTTTCCCGTTTTCACACCAAAGAGCCGGAGTACGATAGGCAACCATGGCGTACCACGCATAAAGTCGAGAAGGAAGGGAACAGACAAGGCTTCGTAGGTAGATGTGATGGCCTCACTGCGCCATACTTTAGACGTCCACATAGGCTTCTGCTCAGGCTTATACACACCCACTGTGCCCCACTTTAGCAGCAATGTGACCAACAGTGTAGGTAAGCCCATAAAAAACAAATAATAAAATGGCAGCGATAAACCGACCTCCCACCATGGCGCAGCCACCAGCAGATCGTGCGCATAGGCAATAAAAAGGATACTACAGATAAGGATGGTTGTTTCGGGAAGTATGATACGAATGAACTCTACAATACTGCGTGCCAATACCCGCTGTGCAGAAGGGCGCGCTGTAAGCTCTGTAGGGAAAGTTCTGCTGGCCTGCCTGCGCGGCAACCCGATAGCGGGCGACCCGAACCAATCCCGCGCACTTTCAGTATCTAACTGCTCCTGGCTGGGTGGTGTAGACAGTACGCCTATCAGCATTCTGCCCGGCAATGTATAGCCCTGTGGTATCAGCGCACTGTTACCCACGAAGCTATTGTTGCCGATAACTGTTTGCTCCAGTATCAACTGCTGCCCACGCACATCTGATTCACCAAGGGTGACAGCATCTGCAACAAAGGCGCCCTTACCTATCACAAGCAGTGGATGTGTAACACTGCTGGCCGTAGATATTTCTGTGTTCTTACCTACCTTGGCGCCCAGTGCGCGGAAAAGCAGCGATATGTATACTGTGGCATAAATAGGGTGCAGCACAATAAGCGATAAACTCATGAGCTGATCCGCAAACCATTTACGCACGTAAAACCAGCTATAGATAGGATACTTACCGGGCTTTATACCCCACTGCAGTAAGCGGGTGAGCACCACCGTCACCACTGTGAACACGATAATGTAACTCAATGCAAGAGATGGCGTAACAATGAGGTAGCTAAAGTCGTAATCGGGTGTAGAGTTATCGAGGTTGTTGATGATAATGATAGTAGGCAATAACGGCAAGAGGATAACGAACGGAAAGATGAGGAGCATTAAGGTAAAGATGAGCGAATACTTGCGCCGCTTGCCGTCAGATACCGGCAAAGGTTGTGGCAGGTCTTCGATAGCTTTCGTTTCCTTCAGCACAGCCGGGCTACCCTGCCATATCTCTCCGGGTTTTATGGTTTTGCCGGCCTGCAGGTAGCTAAGGTCCCTCAGTTCGCTCCACTCTTCCATGGTGGCGCCACCGGAAATAATTGCGCTACTGCCTATGTATGCATGGTCGCCCAGGCTCACACGGCGCAACTTCAGCATCCCATCTTCGACATAAGCATTATTGATGATCACCTGGGAGCTGATACTCACATCACTGCCTATGGTAACCAGGTCTTCTGCGCCGATGGAGATAGCGGCCAGTTGGGCATCCTTAGCCACTTTCACGCCCATACGACGCAGGTAACCACCGTACAATGGTGTACCATTCAGAAACTGCGAAGGGAGCAACCGCTGCATTGTCTTTACAAACCACCACCGGAAATAATATGTTCCCCATAGCGGGTAATCGCCTTCCTTCATCTTACCGATGACGAGCCACTTTATACCCACGCTGCACAAAGCGAACAAGGGCGGGATAAAACAGAACATACACAATGCAGTGGTTATAGCATAAGGAATATTCTTGGTCTCCTCCACCACATAATAGTAACCGAGGTATGGAAAGAATATTTGCACAGCAAACAATCCGTAGATGAGCAGCAGCGAAAAAGTCTGCGCCAGCCAGCACAACAGAAAGCGTTTTTGCGGTATTTCGTTGAATACACGGTTTGCCTTTTTTTCAGGAGCGGGCTTTGACTCCCAGTATTCCACGAGCTTACTCAACGGCCTGTTGAGGTAAATATCTTTAAGGGACGCCTGCGGCACATTGGCTTCCCGCCTGAGCCTTGACACAAAAGCCGCAGCAAGCAGGGAATGCCCGCCCAGGTCTGTAAAAAAATCGTTCTCCAGTTCTATAGTTCTGTTCGGGAAAAATTTCCGCAGTGCAGCTACCACACGCTCTCCAAGTGGCGCATCGAGGTCTATTATCTCATTGGTAATAGATACCGCATTCTCCAGCAGCATTGCCGGTACCGGCAGCGCCTTCCTGTTTATCTTGCCGCTGGGTAACCGGGGCATTTCAGGTAACTGCATAATGACACTGGGTATCATGTATGCTGGCAACACCTTTGCCAGCTCTTCCCTGATGTGCTGCTGATTCATGTTCACAGGGTCATCGCAAACTATGTAACCTGCAAGATGGTCTTGCCCGTTCACATCTTTTTTTACTGCCACGGCGGCAGCGGTGATGTCGCGCAGATTGCTCAGTTGATTTTCTATCTCCCCGAGTTCTATACGGTATCCACGCAATTTTATCTGGTCATCAAAACGACCCTGGAAGTCTATGCTGCCATCGGCATTAATTATTGCCGCGTCACCTGTGCGGTATAGTGTATCGCCGGGTAACGCCGACAATGATTCCGGCTTTGCAACAAATTTCTGTGCAGTAAGTTCTGGCAGGTTGATGTAACCTTTACATACCCCTGCCCCTGTAACTATAAGCTCTCCCCGCTCCCCCTTGGGCAACACGTTCAATTTTTCATCTACCACCGCCAGGTTATAGTTAGGCAGTGGTATCCCTATTGTTATCGGATCTCCGGGCTTCAACGCAATGAGTGTAGCGGTGACGGTTGTTTCGGTAGGTCCGTAGCTGTTATAAAATTTCCTTGCCGGGACAGACCATCTCGACAGCACCTGCGTAGTACAAGCCTCTCCCCCGGCATTCACTATACGCAACGATGATATGTCGTCTTCCATGACGGCCAGCAAACTGGGTACTGCATGCAGCACGGTAATGCGGTTATTTCGCAACACCACATCGAGCTCATCAATAGATTTTGCAGTAGCCGCATCAGCAACCCACAATGACGCCCCGGCCAGGTAACTGATCCACGTCTCTTCGCACCACATATCGAACGACACAGAAAACCCCTGGTAAACCTTATCACTGCTATTCACTTCCAGCACAGTTTGTTCTGCACGTACAAGGTGGCATATCTGCCGGTGAGCTATAGGTATACCCTTAGGTTTCCCCGTACTGCCCGATGTATACAGCACATATGCCCAGTCATCAGGCTTTGCGGTTGGCGGAATAAATATTATCTCATCTTTTTTCGGTTGGGGAACTACAGAGAACAGCTTGCAGGAAAGATTTAACTGATCCTGGCTTATATAGCCTTTTGCGCCTACTTCCGTAAGTACAGTCTCTACACGTTCCGCAGGCATCTCCCGGTCCAGGGGAACATAAGCCGCCCCAACCTTTACAATGCCCAGCACGGCAATATGCAACTCCATGCCCCTTGGCCACCATACGCCTACGGCATCGCCGGGCTTAATGCCCTTTTGCGACAAATAATCGGCCATGGCATCACTCCACCTGTCTAATTCTGCATAAGTGAGTTGCCGGTCACCGAATATAAGCGCCGTTTTTGAAGCATGCTTTTGAGCCGACATGCGAAATAATTCCGCAAGCGTTTCTTCGTGCAACAGGTCGGGACGATGTGCACCAAGCACTATACTGGGGCTAATATTTTCTGATGTAGGGATAACTAAAATAATTTAGGTGAAAAGTACAACAATTCTCATGCTCCTGCTCCAATTTCTTTATGTTTTGTATTACCAATTTCATGCCTGAACTTTGTTATCTCGAATCAGCCCTCATAACACTATTATTTGACAATTAATTTTAGCAACAGTATTTGGACTAATCCTGCTGCCTTTTTTTATTTTTACCGCAACAAGCGATATGACACCGGAAAGAGAAGTAAAAGTAAGGAGGGTTTTGAACCACCGGCAGAGCGGTTTGATAGTGGTCATGGAAAATGTACATGACCCACACAACATAGCCGCGGTAATGCGTACCTGTGATGCCGTGGGCGTGCAGGATATTTTTGTGCTTACCACCGTTATACCCCGGCATAAAACGCTCCGGAGCAACAGTTCTGCAAGTGCGGCGGGCTGGCTCACAATTCACCAGTATGACAATACCGCAGAATGCATGAAGGCCGTGAGGGCAAAGAGTGAAAAGATATTTGCTACTCACCTGGGTGTACAGTCACATTCCCTATATGACCTTGACCTTACTGGGAAAGTAGCGCTCGTGTTTGGTAATGAACATAATGGCGTTACCGAAGAATGCCTTCAATACTGCGATGGCAATTTCATTATCCCGCAGGTAGGTATGGTGCAATCCCTGAACATTTCTGTTGCCTGTGCCATTACTTTATATGAGGCTTTTCGTCAGCGAAACAATGCAGGATTTTATGACGGCAACCCACGCCTGCCCGAAGGCGAATGGAAAACATTGGCCAGGGAATGGGGTATGTACGATCAATAAAAAAGGGGCTGTTGATCACAGCCCCTTGAAACAAGAATATTAAATATATTAATTACCCAAATAAGTTTTCAACAACTGGCACCTGCTTGCAGTACGCAGCTTGGTGATGGCTTTATCCTTGATCTGGCGCACACGCTCGCGGGTAAGAGAGAATTTTTCGCCTATATCTTCAAGACTCATAGGGTTAGCCACGCCTATCCCGAAATAAAGTTTGATGACATCGCGCTGGCGGTCTGTAAGTGTGCTTAAAGAACGTTCAATTTCGCACCTTAAAGATTCTCCATGATATAGCTCTGCATCGGCAGCATCAGAATTCGGATTTTCAAGTATGTCCAGCAAAGTATTATCCTCGCTGTCTACAAACGGCGCATCGACAGATACGTGCCTTGCTGCCACTCCAAGTGTCGTTTCTACTTCTTCAGTACCTATTTCTAACAGTTCAGCAAGTTCTTCAGTAGATGGTTCGCGCTCATATTCCTGTTCAAGTTGCGAGTATGCTTTGCTTATTTTATTAGACAGCCCTACCTTGTTTAACGGCAGGCGAACAATACGCGACTGCTCTGCCAGCGCCTGTAATATAGACTGGCGTATCCACCACACCGCATAAGATATAAATTTGAACCCACGGGTTTCATCAAACCGCTGTGCAGCCTTTATCAGGCCCAGGTTCCCCTCATTGATGAGGTCACTTAAAGATAAGCCCTGGTTCTGGTACTGCTTTGCAACAGACACTACGAAACGCAGATTCGCCTTCGTTAACTTTTCGAGTGCACGCTGGTCGCCCTGTTTAATACGAATGGCGAGTTGCACTTCTTCTTCGGGAGTGATCAGATCCACTTTGCCAATTTCCTGCAGGTACTTCTCCAGGGATTGACTTTCACGGTTGGTAATGGACTTTGTGATCTTGAGCTGACGCATTGACATAGACTAAGAATTGAGTGGTTCTAAAATAATAACTCACAACTATGAGCATCAATGAAAAGGTGACATTGTTATGGCAAATCTAAGGGTCTTACCAATTAAACCCAAAAAAAATTATGATTACATTAACAGGAATAATTTATATGTTCTGAATGTGTTTTATAAATATTCGACAGAAACGATAATAAAATTTTGATTGTAGCTTCCTTTTTTTATTATTGCACATAAACTGACAACAAGTGAATAGTCCAACAATGAATAAGAAGAAAATAATGTACTCATTAGAATTCCCGATCAGATGCTCTCCAAACATATTGTATGAATTTTTATCTACCCCGGTTGGTCTGCAGGAGTGGTTTGCAGACAAAGTAGACCAGCGCGAACAAACCTTTTATTTTACCTGGAATGGCAGCACAGATACCGCAGAAATACTGGAACATGTAGATAACGAGTTTATCAGGTACCGCTGGAGTCATTATGCAAAAGGCGAATTTTTTGAATTCAGCATCGATCAGAGCATGGTAACTAACGAAACAATACTGAGAGTAACTGATTTTGCCGACAAAGCTGAACAAAAAGACCAGGAACGTCTTTGGAATTCGCAGGTAAGTGAGCTTAAGCACCGTATAGGCAGCTAAAAGTATAGATAATATTATAAATATTTTACCTGATTGCGTAGCGCTATGATGGTAAATTACATTTTTCAATGAAAAAAGCCTGCTTCTGTAATGAGGAGCAGGCTTTTTTGATATAATGCCTGTAATTCACAAACAATTCGTTAAAGATTGCGTGGCTTTCCAACCTGAGCTATGTGTACAACCAACTGCTTACCAACTTTTACGTAGGTTTGTTGTTTAAATTCTTCTAAATCTTTTCTATTATTTGATCAAGAAACTGGACATACTGATCATCCGCAGTTTTGTAGGGCCATTTATCGTTACATTTTTTGTATCGCTATTTGTTCTGATCATGCAGTTTTTCTGGCTGTATATGGATGAGATGATCGGTAAAGGGATCAGCATATGGATGCTTACCCAGTTGCTGGTGTATATGTCTACCACGTTGGTGCCGCTGGCATTACCACTCAGCGTACTGCTGTCGTCTATCATGACATTTGGCAGTATGGGCGAGAATTTTGAGCTGGTAGCCATAAAATCTTCGGGTATCTCACTGCTCCGGTTCATGCGGCCACTGCTTGTCTTCATTACTTTCATCAGTTTCCTCGCATTTCTGTTCAGCAATAATGTGATACCTATTGCCAATCTGAAGGCTTTGTCGCTGCTCTACGATGTGCGGAACGCAAAACCGACTCTGAATATCCGCCCGGACCAGTTCAACAATGACATACCCGGTTATTCTATCAGGGTAGGCAGTAAGGATAAAGACGGCAAAACCATCCACGACGTGATCATCTATGACCACACCGACATGACCGGAAACAATAAGGTAGTGGTGGCAAAAGAGGGCCAGATACTCTCCGGCGAAGGCAAACAAACGCTGGTGTTTAAGCTCAGGGATGGATGGCGCTATGAAGAGGGGTACGAACACGGGGTGCATAATATGAACCAGACGAGAGTACACTTTGCAAAATGGGACAAGACATTTGACCTGTCTACGTTCAAATTTACCCGCACCAATGAAGACCTGTTTAAGAACGCCTACCAGATGATGAATGTGGCCCAGCTATCGGAAAACATAGATAGCCTGAGGAAAACAAAGAGCCGCATCACCAAAACCATCAATGGCTACATCACGCCGTTCTTCACTGTCACCAACAATGGCAAGCAAAGTGAACAATTGGCAATCAATCTAAAAAAAGACAGCAGCACAGTGCTCAAATACGATTCCAGTTTTCTGCAACTGGTTCCGGATTCTATGCGCGGCCAGGTGATGAGCGGCGTGATCAGTAATGTGAGGAGCTTTAAATCGTCTATGGACATAACGGTGCTGGACAAGCGACTCCAGACCGACAACTATCTGAAATTCGACGTAGAATGGCATCGTAAATTCACGCTTTCATTTGCCTGCATATTGTTGTTCCTGATAGGTGCACCACTGGGCGCCATCATACGAAAAGGAGGCCTGGGCATGCCGCTGGTAATAGCAGTTGCGTTTTTTATGACGTTCCATATCCTCAATATCACCGGTGAGAAACTGGCCAAGGCGGCCTCTGTGCTGCCATGGATAGGCATGTGGATGTCGACCGGGATCCTTTTGCCGGTAGCAGCGTGGCTGATAAACGCAGCAAGAAACGACTCGCAGGTGTTTAACAAAGAAGTGTATGTAAGAATATGGAGAAAGATAAGGAATCTCTTCCCCGTAAAAGATAATGCGGTTGCATAAAAAGCAGTACATATCATACAATCCGTTTTTCCTGCTTCCATTCCTGGTATGGGTGATAGCTGGTGGATTACTGTTAATGAACTTCAGCAACAAGGATCTTTTTTCGGCGGTCAATTCGCATTACAACGACACTGCCGATGTATTCATGTACTACATAACCTGGCTGGGACAAGGCGTAGTGATAACCACAGTATTGTTCTTACTGTTTGCCATCCCACGGTTCCGTACGTTCTGGTATTTTATTACTGCATTGCTGTGCAACCTCCTCCCCTTTTTTATTCAGCAACTCCTAAAATCTTATTACGACAGTCCCCGCCCACTCAATTACTTCAAACATGCGCCATGGATACACATTAGCAAAGACTGGCCGGAATTGCTGTACAGAAGTTACCCATCAGGCCATAGCGAGGGCGCATTTTGTTTCCTGTGCTTCCTGTCGCTTCTATTGCCACACAAATACAGGGCTGCAGGGCTTATCTTTTTCCTGCTTGCACTGACTGTTTGCTACTCACGGATGTATCTTGCGGCTCATTTTTTTGCAGATGTTTATGCAGGAAGTATCGTTGGCACAGTAATGTGTATCCTCATTTATTCTGTAATAGAACATTTAAAAAGGTATTTTACCAAGCAAAAGGACAGTTAACGCTCTATGCCGAACTACTTACGATACACCATCATCATTTGCGTAGGATGCGTTTTGTTCTTTCCATTCCTCGGGCATGTCCACTTGTTCGACTGGGACGAAATAAACTTTGCTGAGTGTGCCCGTGAGATGATCGTTTCGAAAGATTACCTCCGCGCCCAGATAGACTTTATGCCGTTTTGGGAAAAGCCTCCTTTTTTTATATGGATGCAGGTGCTGGCTATGAAGCTGTTCGGGATAGGGGAATATGCCGCCCGCTTCCCAGATGCACTTATCGGTGTGCTTACGCTTACAACAGTTTACTATGTGGGCAAGCGTGTGGTGAGTGAGAAAATGGCTGCGTGGTGGGCGCTGCTGTTCGCGGCATCATGGCTACCTCATTTTTACTTTAAAACAGGCATCATTGACCCAACGTTTAATTTCTTCATATTCGTTGCGTTCTTCCAGGTGCACCTGCTCCGGTTCTCAGAGCGCAAATGGCTGCACGCCATCCTTGCCGGCCTGTTCCTGGGTATTGCAGTATTAACGAAGGGGCCTGTGGCCATACTTGTAGCTGCGTTGTCTTTTGTTGCCTATCTGATCATTAACCGGGGACTCAATGGCTACAAAGTAATTCATTTGCTTGTGATCGGCCTGTTTGCACTACTGCCCATACTCTCATGGCTGGGCATCGCAGTAATACATTATGGGGCCGCGTATGGCAAGTGGTTTGTCGAGCAGTTTATCTTGTACCAGGTGCGCTTGTTCAGCACAGAAGACGCCGACCATGGCGGACCATTCTTTTATCACTTTATTGTATTGCTCATCGGTTGTTTCCCTGCATCTATCTTCCTGTTTCAGTATACCCGAAAAAGAGTTACCGGGCACGCCACAGCACATGACCTCACCAAGTGGATGTGGATACTTTTCTGGGTAGTGCTGATCCTCTTCTCCATCGTAAAAACCAAGATCGTACACTATTCGTCCTTATGTTACTTTCCGCTCACTTATCTTGCAGCGCTGCAACTGCACCGGTTAACGCAGGAACCTCATAAATTCAAAACATGGGTGAAGGGAGTGCTGCTGTTCATTGGCACTGTTATAGCCTTGCTCATCACTGCTCTTCCGGTTGTGGGCCTGAATAAAGAAAAGCTCATTCCTTACATCCATGATAAATTTGCGGTTGCTAATCTCGCGGCCAATGTATCCTGGAGTTATGCGGAATGTGCATGGGGCATCTTATACCTGCTGTGTATCTGGATCGCTACATTCCTGACGCGCAAAGACTTCCGCAAAGGAATGATACTACTGTGTGTATCGCAGATCATGATCATACAGGTAACGGTATTACACTTTACGCCTAAGATAGAACAGTATACACAGGGTTCGTCAATAGCCTATTTTCAAAGCTTTGCCGGCAAGGATGTATACGTGCAGCCTGTAGGCTACAAAAGCTACGGCAATCTGTTCTACGCCAGGAAACAGCCTTCCACCAATCCGAATTATGTGAGCACCAGGAAGGATATGAATGGCAAAGAACTGGAGCCTGTAGCCAATGAAATGTGGCTTGTTTATGGCAATATTGATAAACCCGCTTATTTTATCAGTAAAATACAGGACGCATATAAATTCCGCGCGCTGCCACAACTCGAAGAAACCGGGGGAACCAACGGTTATGTGTTTTTCAAAAGAAGAACTGATACCCTCCTGCAACATCCCTGAGGAACGTTGACAATATAACTTCCACTATATTGCGAAGTTATATTTCTTTTTTATTAGGCGTAAAATCTGCGAATAGAGACCTATTTAAAGACTTTTACAACGAAATAAAAATGGAACAGAACGAGTAAGATGTGGAAGTTATTTTGTAATCGTTCCTAAAGTTACTCCACAAAGTACATGCTCATTTCGCCCTTGTTCTTAGCCTGTATCTCGCCGCGATAGGTGCAGGTGAAGTTATCTTTGACCAGCTCATAGGTAGTTTGTGAGATGTTGATCTTGCCGGGCTCGCTGTTTTGTTCCATACGTGCGGCAGTGTTCACGGCGTCTCCCCAAATATCATAAGCGAATTTCTTTACACCCACTATACCTGCCACTACACTTCCGCTATGTATGCCTATCCTGATACCAAACGTTTTATCCCCTATCTGCTCTTTTCGCTTTTTCATATAGCTCCTGATCTCGGTAGCGGCTTTCAGGGCATTTTGCGCATGTGCAGGATCAGAGACCGGCAAGCCCGACACTGCCAGGTAAGCATCGCCAATGGTCTTTATTTTTTCTATATGGTACTTGCCAATTATCTCGTCAAACTCCTTAAAGCAGGTATGCAGTTCATCGATGAGCTCCTGCGGGCTCATACGCTCCCCTGCCTTGGTAAAATTGACAAAGTCTGTAAATATCACCGTTACATTGTCAAAGTAGCGGGCGGCAGCCGTACCTTTTTCTTTCAATTCATTCGCCACCTCATGGGGCAGGATGTTCAGCAACAGATCGTCAGACCGCTTCATTTCTGTGGTCAACAACCTGTTTGATCTCTTTTGCAAATTATAATTGCGGAGTACAATAGCGATCACCACCAATAAAGCAACAATGCCGCCGATAAGAAACACCCGTTCGTTCCTTTCTTTGGAAAGACCCAGCTTAGCTATCTGCAGGTCTCTGTCCTTCAGGTCGAGCGCCTGCTTGTTTTCCAGCAGTTTGATCTGCTGTGAATTCTGGAGGGAGTAAACGGAGTCATTTGTTTTTGCGTAGACCACATAACTTTCCAACGCCGCTTTGTAATTGCCCGACAGTTTATAAGCATCAGACAGGTACTCACTAAACTCTATGATATTGTCGAGCTGGCTTATCTTCCTGCTCTCAGCTATACTCAGCTCCAGGTATTCTATTGCTTTTTTAAGGTTCGCACTTTTGCCGGCCGGTATCAGGCTATCTGGCTGCACATTATTATTGTCCTGGGCTATTGCCAGGTAGGTCTCGCCTATGTTACCCAGATCTATGGCCGTTCCGTACTTATCTCCCAAAGATTCGAAAATCCGAATAGATCTAAAAGAACACTCCAATGATTTTGAGTATTCCTTCTTATGCAGATAAGCGTCTCCTATATTTCCCAGGTTTCCGGCAATACTGTTTTGGTAATTTTCATCCTCCGCTATTTTCAGAGCTTTGTAATCATATTCCAGCGCCTTGTCGTAATCATGCTGTGAGAAATAATAAATGCCAATATTGCCAAGGTTAGTCGCGGCACCGTGTTTGTCGCCCAACTGTTCAAAAATTTTCTGTGCATTAAGTTGATACTCCAGCACTTTAGGGTAATTCTTCTGGTATTGATATACGTTTGCCAGCGACTGCATAGTATTGGCCACTCCTCTTTTATTCCCGATCTCCTCATCTATTTTCATAGCCTTCATGAAATAGTCCAATGCCGCAGGGTATTCTGATCTGTATTGATAGTTATAACCAAGCGAGCTATATGCGCCGGCAATCCCTTGCTTCCATTCGAGTTGCTCAGCAAGATCGAGTGCCTCCTGCCCGTATCTTATTCCCTCGTAGGGGTTCACCAGACGATATACGTTAGAAAGGGCGTTGAGTAACTTTACTTTACCTGTATCTTCTTTACTGTTAGGCAATTCTCTGACCAGCGAATCAATAAGTTGCTGACCTTCTTTCTGAGCGTAAGAAGGGAGTGTGCATAATACACACAGCAAAAGGCAAGCAGAGTAATAATATTTTTTCACAAACAGCAAATCTTCGGCAAGATAGAAATTTTAAACATTATTTATATTAAATAAAATGTCGTTTGCAGGAGTAAACCGTATTCCTGCGGCTGATTACACAACTCTTAATTATCTTAGCACCTCAATTCTACATATCATGCAACGAGATACCGCCATTTTTGACCTCATAAACGAAGAACTCGAGCGTCAGCGCCACGGGCTGGAACTTATAGCTTCCGAAAATTTCACGAGCATGCAGGTAATGCAGGCTATGGGCAGTGTGATGACCAACAAGTATGCAGAAGGGTATCCGGGGAAGCGGTACTATGGCGGTTGCGAAGTAGTGGACAAAAGCGAACAACTGGCTATTGACCGGGCTAAGGAGATATTTGGCGTTGAATATGCTAATGTGCAGCCGCACAGCGGCGCACAGGCCAATGCCGCCCTTATGCTGGCGATCCTTCATCCCGGCGATACGATCCTTGGCCTTGACCTGAGCATGGGCGGACACCTGACGCATGGCTCACCGGTCAACTTCTCCGGCAAGCTGTACAATGCGGTGCACTATGGCGTGATCAAGGAGACGGGACTTGTGGACTATGATATGATGGAAAAACAGGCCAACGAGCACAAGCCCAGGCTCATCATCTGCGGCGCATCTGCATACAGCCGCGACTGGGATTACGCCCGCATACGAGCTATAGCTGACAAGATAGGGGCGCTGGTAATGGCAGATATATCGCACCCTGCCGGCCTAATAGCCAAGGGATTGCTTAGCGATCCTTTTACTCATTGCCACTTTGTAACTACCACTACCCATAAGACCTTACGCGGACCACGTGGCGGACTCATTCTCATGAAGACCGACTTCGAGAACCCGATGGGCCAAAAAGGTCCGAAAGGCGAGATACGCATGATGAGCCAGCTCATAGACCTGGCAGTATTTCCCGGCACACAGGGCGGCCCGCTGGAGCATGTGATTGCTGCGAAAGCAGTGTCGTTCTTTGAGATCCTGCAACCTAAGTTCCTTGACTATGCAAAACAAGTCATTGCCAATGCTAAGGCGCTGGAAAAAGGCTTTAATGAAAAAGGCTACAATATTGTTTCAGGAGGCACGGACAACCACTTACTGCTTATAGATCTGCGCAACAAGAACATCAGCGGCAAGAAAGCAGAGAATACGCTGGTACACGCAGATATTACCATCAACAAAAACATGGTACCCTTCGATGACAAATCGCCATTCGTTACTTCAGGCATACGTATAGGAGCGCCTGCGGTCACTACCCGCGGACTGAAAGAAAACGACATGCAAAATATTGTAAACTGGCTCGACCGTGCACTCATGTCGCCGGATGATGAATCAGTAATAAAAACGATCAAGGGCGAAGTAAATGAATTCATGAAGGGTTTCCCCATGTACCCCGGCCTGTAAAAAATACCTGACATAAAAAAGCCAGCATTCAAACAATGCTGGCTTTTTTTTATAGTTACCTGCTGCTACTTCCGGCTTTTCTTCTTCGGAATATATTGCTTCACATTCTGTGTTTGTGTGGGAGCAAACTCTTTGTTTCCTTTCGGCTTCGCAGAGCTTCCAGGCCCTTTACGTTTTCCGGGCGTCACCGCTTTGTTTCCACTCGCAGTTGCATCCCCTTTCCGCCGTTTAGGCTTATCCGCGTATATGTCCTTATTTTTATTTTTCTTTCCGTTCCTAAACTCGGCATAGGTACTCTTCTTCCTGCTGGGAGCACTACTGTTTTCTATCCATTCTGCCAGTTGTTGTTCGTCAGTTTTCTTCACAACAGCTTGCTTCTTCCCTGCCTTCGCGGCTTCCGCATCCTTTGTCTCTTTTTTTAACTGTACGGCTACCTTTGCTGCTTCTGCCTTATGTGCCACCTTCGACTTACTGCTGCTATTGTCGGTCTTGCTCGACTCGGCCACCATTTCATTTAGCTTGTCTACTTCAGGCAAAGTCAGGTAGCGCCACTTACCCACTGGCAGGTTGCCCAGCTCCACATTCATTATCCGCACACGGGTGAGCGATACCACCTTATATTCCAGGTGTTCGCACATGCGCCTTATCTGCCGGTTCAGACCCTGTGTCAGTATTATCCTGAACCTGCGACTACCTTCCTGCCTTACAAAACATTTTTTCGTTACCGTGCCCAGCATGGGTATACCATTGCTCATCTGTTTTATGAAGTCCGGCGTCACGGCCTTGTCTACATTCACGATATATTCTTTCTCGTGGTGATTGCTGGCACGTAGTATTTTGTTCACTATGTCGCCATCATTGGTCAGGAATATAAGCCCATCACTGTCTTTGTCCAGGCGGCCCACCGGAAATATCCGCTTGGTGTGATTGATGAAGTAGATGATGTTGCTCCTGTCCTTAGGGTCGGTGGTAGATGTTACCCCAACAGGCTTGTTCATGGCTAAATAAATGGGACGCTGCTTTGTCTTGCGTATAGGCTCGCCATCTATCTCTACCACGTCACCGGGATACACTGCTATCGCCGACATGATGATCTCGCCGTTTATCGTGACCCGCGCCTGATCTATCAACTTATCAGCTTCCCTGCGGGAGCAGAATCCAGACGAACTAATATACTTATTCAGACTTACCTGTTCCTTCTTCATTTAAGCAAAAATACTGTTTGCAACCGCTACAATGAAAATAAAAAACGGCCCCTGTACCAAATATCCGGAAATACTTTTAAATTTAGCCATACAAAACCTCCTGTTTATGAGACTGAAAACCTTACTATCCTGTGCTGCAATTGTACTGCTATTCTGCGCTTCATGCGGGAATAAGCGGCAGATGCTCACGCAACGACCTGCAAATGACAATAAAGTCATAGCATCACGTTAGGGGCTGCTATAAACATAGTGGTCCGGCACCATAAAATGTATTTGATCTGAGTAAAACGAGGGGCTTTACGCCTTTTGGATGATACCGCCTGCAACCACATCGTCGCCTTCGTAGAAAACTGCCGACTGACCCGGAGCTATGCTGTTTACCGCGTGTTCAAATTTCACATGCACGCTCCCATCAAGGGCAGGGCTCAGCACACTTTCCATGCCAGCATCGCGGTACCTGATCTTGGTCACAGCTTCCATACCGTCAGGTATGGACTGGTATTTTACCATATTCAGTCCTTTTACCGTCATTTCACTCTGCTGTAGTTCGTGGGCTTCTCCCAATACCACGGTATTTGTGTCGGGCAGTATATTCGTTACAAACATTGGTTTACCAAAAGCCACCTCCAGTCCTTTGCGCTGGCCTATGGTATAAAACGGATAGCCGTTGTGCTTACCCACTACCTGCCCGTCTGCCAGCACAAAGTCACCACCTTTCACGCGGTCTTCCAGTCCCGCCACATTCCTCTTCAGGAAGCCGCGGTAGTCATTATCAGGCACAAAGCATATTTCATAGCTCTCCGCTTTCTTAGAAAGCTCTTTGTAACCCATATCAAAAGCTATCTGCCTTACTTCGATCTTCAGCAGATCGCCTAGGGGGTAGATACTGCGTGCCAGGCATTCCTGCCCTAAGCCCCACAATACATAGCTCTGATCCTTCGTCAGGTCTTTGGCTTTTGATAGCACCTGCCGGTTGTTTTCTTCCCGCACCTTCACATAATGCCCGGTAGCTATAAAATCACAACCCAGTGAATTGGCCCGCTTCAGCAATGCCGCCCATTTTATATGCGTATTACACAGCACGCAGGGGTTTGGTGTGCGCCCGGCTATATATTCTTCTACAAAATTATTGATCACAAAATCGCCAAATTCTTCGCGGATATCCAGCACATAATGGGGAAATCCATGCTCCACTGCCGCAGTTCGTGCATCGTTAAACGAATCAAGGTTACAGCACCCTGTTTCCTTCTTTCCACCACCCGATGCGGCATAGTCCCATGTCTTCATGGTTATACCTATTACTTCGTACCCCTGTTCGTGGAGCAGCAGCGCACTGACGGTACTATCTATACCGCCGCTCATAGCCACCAAAACCTTTCCCTTCTTGCTCATAATAAAGGCCCCAAAGGTACGAATAACTAAAAGAATGAAGATTTAACCTCTTTATAGGGCAATAGATGGCAAACAAACCTACTTTGAAAAACACCCCGACAAGCAGGTAACAGAATTAGGGTGCAATTCAAATCTTCGCTTTATTTTACATAAATTTCTAGTATGCTCCAGCGGAGCTACCGCTTTGTAGTAAAATACGATCTAAGACGTTTTTTTGCCCCGGAGCGGGCTACCCAATTCGCGAAGATTTGAATTGCACCCCATAATTACTATCCATCATCAGTAATGACGGATAAGCACTAATTTTACCCATTCAATTCTAGCAATGCAGCATTCAGTAACATTTCCATCAGGCACGGTCGATTATCTATTCCAGGCCTCTTTCAGCGATTTCCTGGGAACGTGCGATAAAAAACACACTGTTCTTATTACCAATGAGCATATAGCCAAGCTATACCCTGCCCTCTTCAAGGAGGTCAGGACACTGGTAGTGCCGCCGGTAGAAAGCAGTAAAGACCTGCAGACGATTGCCCGGCTGGCTAAAGACCTGCTACAGGTGGAGGCCACAAAGAAAACAATGCTTATAGGCGTAGGAGGGGGTGTGATCACGGACATTGTGGGCTTTCTTGCCGCCGTATATATGCGGGGTGTCTCGTTCGGGTTCGTGCCCACCACGTTATTGGGAATGGTGGATGCATCGATAGGTGGTAAGAATGGGGTGAACATAGGCATGAATAAAAATATAGTAGGCACTATAACTCAACCAAAATTCATACTGTTTGATACCCGCTTCTTAGATACACTGCCCGATGATGAATGGAGCAATGGCTTTGCAGAGATCATCAAGTATGCCTGCATTGCAGATGCAGAAATGTTTGAAGAACTCAGCAGTAATAATATCTCTTACTATCGCGATCAGGACGATACCGCGCTGATAAAACTGATAGAAAGATGCGTGGCAATTAAAAACCGGATAGTGCTCGAGGATGAGCGGGAGACAGGAAACAGAAAACTCATGAACTTTGGCCATACCGCCGCGCACGCCATAGAAAACCTGTATGAGCTACCGCACGGCAAGGCTGTGGGCATAGGCATGGTGATCGCCTGTATGATATCCATACAAGTGGCCGGCCTGGACAAAACAGCGCTGGACCGCCTGAAAAAATTACTAACGCTCTACCATCTGCCGCTACGCTTCAACATCGATGCCAAAAAAGCAATGGACCTTTTGAAGATGGATAAAAAACGGATTGACGATACTATTGATTATATCGTATTGGAAAAGGTAGGCAAAGCGGTGATACACTCGTTGCCGTTTGATGTTATTGAAAAAGCGCTGATACAGTATGATAGCAGTAATTGAACCCGGTAATTTCAGCGGCAGTGTTACGCCCCCATCATCGAAGAGTATTACGCAGCGCGCTTATGCTGCGGCGTTACTTCACACAGGCCGCAGTATTATTCATTATGCCGGCGTTTCGGATGATGAAGCCATAGCCTTGCAGATCATACAGCAACTGGGCGCGAAGATAATTTCCCAAACAGAGCATACTATTGAAATAGAAAGCAATGGTGTTCACTGCGCATCTGATCATATCCACTGCGGGGAGAGCGGACTATCGGCAAGGCTGTTTACGCCTATTGCCGCATTGTCAGGCGAGAAGATAAGCATCTCTGGCGGCGGCAGTTTACTGAACCGGCCCATGCATGGCTTTGACGAGGTATTTCCGCAACTGGACGTGGTACTCCACGATTTCAAAGGACATCTGCCGTTCGGTATCCAGGGGCCGATACAGCCGAGATCAGTCAAAATTGATGCAGCCGAAGGCTCGCAGTTCTTAAGCGGCCTTTTATTCTCGTTGAGCGCTTGCGTCACAGAACCGATAACCATTGATGTGGCCGGCCTGAAAAGCAAACCATACATAGACCTCACGCTCGACATACTGAAGCACACAGGCAAACTGATAGCGCACGACCGGTACAAAAAATTCTTTATAGACCCTGCAAAGTTTGAACAAAAAGAAACCATTAAGATCAGTGTTGCTGCCGACTGGAGCAGTGCAGTATACTTCCTCGTGGCTGGCGCAATAGCCGGAGACGTCACTGTACATAACTTACCCGCCAACTCGATGCAGGCAGATGAAGCCATACTGGATGTGCTGCGCATGGCTGGCGCGCTGGTATGTATAGATGGAGATACTGTTTCGGTAAAAATGTCGAACCTGCAAGCCTTTGAATTTGACGCGACGCATTGCCCCGACCTTTTCCCAGCACTGGCTGTTCTGGGTGCCTGCTGCGAGGGTGAGAGTCATATAAAAGGCGTACATCGCCTGTTTCATAAAGAAAGTAACCGGGTGGAGAGCATCACTGAAATGTTGCAGTCTTTTGCTGTTCCATGGGGAGTGGAAGAAGACACCCTGATCGTTACCGGCGTTCAACGTCTGCAAGGCGCTGTAATAGATGCCTATAACGATCACAGGATAGTAATGGCGGCGGCAGTAGCCGCGTTACGGGCAAACGGACCGGTAGAGATAGCACATGCCGGAGTAGTAAGTAAATCATACCCTGCATTTTTTAAGGATTTTATTTTGTGCGGCGCGCGATGTACATTTAAATAACGATCAGCATGAACACATTTGGCAACATATTCCGGGTAAGCATCTTCGGTGAGTCTCACGGGAAATGGGTGGGCGTGACCATTGATGGCTGCCCCGCCGGTATCCCGCTGTCTGAAAATGACCTGCTACCCGACCTCGACAGGCGAAAGGCAGGCGCGGCAGGCACTACGCCGCGCAAAGAGGAAGATATACCCCTGTTCGTCAGTGGGGTTTTCAACAATAGAACCACAGGTGCACCGCTCACCATTGTTTTCGAAAACAACAATACCCGGTCGGCGGATTATGACGCTATTAAAAACACCCCCCGCCCCGGCCATGCCGATTTTGTGCTCGATAAAAAATTCGGTGGATTTAACGACCACCGCGGCGGCGGACATTCATCGGGCAGACTTACAGTGGCCCTCGTAGCTGCCGGGTGCGTGGCTAAAAAGGTAATACCACGCATCAAGATAGAAGCCCAACTGGCAGAAGCGGGTGGCGACACCAACATTGAAACGGCAATTGATAAAGCCGTAACAAACCAGGACAGTATAGGAGGTATCATAGCCTGCAGTGCAACGGGGGTGCCGGTTGGCATTGGAGAACCTTTTTTCAATTCGCTGGAATCGGCCATCAGCCATGTTATTTTTTCCATACCCGCCATTAAAGGCATAGAATTTGGCAGTGGTTTTGCAGCCGCCCGTATGACCGGCAGCGAGCACAACGATGCTATAGTGGATGAGCACGGCACTACCCGCACCAACAATGCAGGTGGCATAAACGGCGGCATCAGTAACAGCAACGAGCTATATTTCAGAGTGGCGGTGAAACCCACAAGCAGTACACCAAAAGAACAACAGACCTGGAACAATGCCACAAAAAGTGTGGAAGCGTTTACTGTAAAAGGCCGGCATGACCTATGTATTGCCTTACGTGTGCCGGTGGTGGTGGAAGCCGCTACAGCCATCGCTATTGCCGACCTGGTCATGGCTAATAATGCTACGCAACCTCAAAAATAGTTGTCACATTCGTATCATGGCTTCTTCAGCCACTGCTCCATATACTTAGGATCCAGCTGGTAATAGGCATAGACACTTTTATATTCTGCAACTCCGTTATTTACCCAGAATATAGCAGGCACACTGGACCCAGCCATCTGCTCAAATTCGCTGAAGTGCGTGAAAAGAACATAAGGCACCCCTTCGGCATGAGTTTCGCTAAAAAATTGTTTCTGGAAATCAGCCGGGCCATCCAGCACCATAAATATAGGTATCTCGGGATGCTCGCGATGAATGATCTGCAGCAGGTAAGCAGCTTTTTTGCAATGCGGGCAGGTAAGGCTCATGAACGCAATTATGTGCTTGCCCTTTCGCAGGTCTACAGTTGGCGCGGGGGTATAATTGTACAACGGGTCTAAATTGATGGCCTTTTTATAAGGCTCGGGATTCGTGCCGGTGTAGATGGGGTTGATAAGATAAGGCGCTGAAAACGCCACCAGGCCCAGGAACAGGCACACATACTCCTGGTACTTGAACGGCTTTACCGGGTATATGTACATCAGCAATACCGTCACCGCTATCATGGCTACATTCTTCCAGATGGCGTTAAGGGGCTTCATGGCCAGCTTATCGCCAAAGCAGCCGCAGTTGCCGGTATTACCCTGCTTCAGTATCACAATGAGCAGGTAAATGATAAATATCGTTAAGACCGCAATGACCGCCTTGTAAGTAAATGCCTTCAGGAATATATGAAACAACAAAAACAGCCCCAGCAGGCATTCAAAACCAATAAGCATCCTGGCAATGACGCCCGCCAGCAATGTACTGCTGATGCCGGTATCCAGCAGTGTCCATTCGAAATTGTCGAAGGCATTGTCACTGTATATTTTGCTGTAGGCTGAGTAGAAAAATACACCGGCTAATGCTACCAGCAGTATAGCTCCGATAACTCGACGGATATAAAATGATATGCTTCTGGGTGTGCCGGCTGTGGTGTCCATTGTAAAAATGAACGCAAATTTACAATGAAAATCCGGTTAAATGCCCTGTAAATTATAGTGTGTTGTTAATAAATATAGCAAGTCTCTACGGTTGTTATGCTATTGTTGGTATAGTTGCCCGACTCTGCACTGCACTTGCTTTTCGCCCCTGATTTGCTGTCGGTTATATCATATTCCTGCGATGTGCTGTCTGGCAGCCCGGGCGCTCCGCTGTATACTATATTACAGTGACAGGTATATTTTTTTACGCATGAGCTCATGGCAATGAATACTGCAAATACCATAACCAGTAGTAACGATGGGCGGAATTTCATATCTGTGCTGCTTATTTTGGATGAAGGTAGTAATAGGCTGTCAAATATCAAAATCCTGCGTTGTAAATTGACTTATAGCCTAACTATCAGCTTAGAGGTAATGATATGGTTGCTTGAATTGCCCGCCCTGTCCTTTATGTAAAACTCGTAGGTCAGCGTATCGCCCAGCAGTTGATGCAGGGAATCAGGCCGAGGAGTTGGCTGCGGAACAGGATAAAAGGTACATACTGCGGTCAGCCCTTTCTTGGCAATTTCAATTGATTGATCTATAGCAGGAAATGGTGTCGCTGTGAAACCCGTGTCATACCGGCTGTCTTTCCAGTATATCTGCGAACTGGCGTTATTGCCCAGGTCGGCGTCACCGTCTGCTATATTGAATATAATGGAGTCCACGTCCACATTAGCCTGCATGATGCCCGGCCCAAAGCTGACCAGCAAAATACTTGGTATATTTGACACCGTATTCTTGTTGCATGCCGAAAAACAAAGCGCGGTAGTCAGTAAAAAAGCAAAAGCACGGACCTTCATATAATCAAAGTTAATAAAAGTGTCTTACAATACGCCGTTAATAAATCCTGAAAGTATAACTGACGCCGCTGGTTTTGAGCAGGCCGCGCTACAGGCATTTGCATACCAGTATGCCGGCAACCCGCTTTACCGTCAGTATTGCGATGCATTGCATATAAACGCAGCAACCGTAAAAAATATTACAAGCATCCCTTTTTTGCCGGTCTCCTTCTTCAAAACGCATAAGGTAATCACGGGCAACATACAGTCGCCCGCCCTGATTTTTGAAAGCAGCGGCACTACCGCCGAATCACCGTCCCGGCATTACGTAGCCGATGCCGGTATCTACGAACGCTCCCTGCTGCACGGGTTCGAGCAGTTTTACGGAAATCCCGGTCAGTATGCAATACTGGCATTACTACCCTCTTATCTCGAACGTCAGAACGCCTCACTGGTACACATGGCAAAGGTGCTCATGGAAAAGAGCGGGCATCCTGATAATGGCTTTTATATCAACGAATGGCAGCAACTGCACGAGGTACTGGCACGGCTGGAAAAAACCGGGCAGCAGGTGCTGCTGCTGGGCGTCACCTTCGCCCTGCTCGACTTCGCCGCCGCCTACCCTATGCCCCTTGCTCATACCATAGTTATGGAAACCGGGGGAATGAAAGGCCGCCGCGAAGAGCTTACCCGTGCGGAAGTACACGCTTTGCTTAAGGGAGAATGGAAACTGAAGCAGGTACATTCAGAATATGGGATGACCGAATTGCTTTCCCAGGCTTATGCCAAAGCAGATGGTATATTCAAATGCAGCGCAACCATGCGGGTACTGGTGCGCGACATGAATGACCCGTTGGACGTAAAGGAAACCGGCAGCGGATGCATCAACGTTATAGACCTGGCAAATGTTCATTCCTGTTCCTTCATTGCCACCGACGACATAGGCCACATTGCCGCCGACCATTCATTTGAGGTCTTGGGCCGTATGGACCATAGCGCCCTCCGTGGATGCAGCCTGATGGCAATTTGACGGTTAATATATAAAACAATTCAATTTTAAAATTCAGTTCCAAATTCCACAAAAAGTATTTACCTTTGCGCTCCCTGAAACACAAATCATAACTGCCCGGGTGGCGAAATTGGTAGACGCACTGTGTTCAGGTCGCAGCGTTCGCAAGGATGTGCTGGTTCGAATCCAGTCCCGGGCACAAATGAAAAAGGGAGTGGTAGAGCGAGAGCGAAACCCTCCCTTTTTCATTTCCCCTCCGCTCCCGCTCTGTTTCTGTTTCCCCTCCGCTCTATCGCTCTGTTTCCCGCTCTTTCCTATTTTCGCTCTTAAAAATTCAGTTGCTCATGTTCCCCTACGAAAATCTGGAAGTTTATAAAAAAGCATACACGGCAAACCAAAAAGTATACCGGTTACTAAAAGGCAACAAAAGCATTTCAGGTTATGCAAAGGATCAGGTAGGCCGGGCAAGCCTTAGTATACCACTCAATATCGCAGAAGGCAGTGCGAAATTCACCAATAAAGACAGGAGAAATTTTTACGTTACTGCAAGAGGTTCAACTTTCGAATGTGCTTCCCTCGTTAGCTTTTTGAATGATGAAGGGGAAATTTCCAGTAGCCTCATTCACTCTCACTCAGATAGAATAGAAGAATTAATATAGGTGACTAACACGAAATTATTAAAGAGAAGCAAAACTGGAACCTTCAGTTACAAGATGATGATAAAACGGTGCAAGTTTTTTATGAAAAAGTTTGACAATATATTCCGGCATTCTATAAATATAAGCTATATCATAAAGTTTTGGCTCCAGAGTCTCATCATATGCCATCTCAACCAATTGATTAAAAGTAGAATATTGCGATTCAGGGAAAACTAAATAAAGGGCCATATAAAAAGCTAGAAATTCACTGTAATTCCCATCAGTAACTTTAAGCGAAAAAATATCTGGTTTTTCAATCAGACATTTATGTTTTGAAACCAAATCTGATATTTGTTTATCCATTTCATTTATTCGAAAAAACGGAGGTTTCTTTTCGTAGTCAAAATATACTTGACATAACTCTTTTATCACAATCAATCTAGTCCAGCATGTATTCAAGGACTTCTCGATACTTATTCTAAATTTTTTTTCACCATCTTCTTTTGGATATTCGGTTAACCCAAGAGTTTCATTTTTGAATTCAAAAGTAATAACTTCAATTTTATAGGGTGGCTCAATTCTTCCTTGCGCTGCCAGTTGCTCCAAAACACATTGACCGAATTTTTGAAGATCTAAATAGGAAGTGGAAAAAACTTGCCCGTTGAGTGTTGTATTTTTTTCTTCATAAAATTGATTCTTCAAAGAATTCTTTAAAAAATCTTGGGCGACAACCCGGGCATCTATCAAAAGAGACTTGAAATCTACACTATTCTTTGAATCCAAAACAAATTTCGTGGTTAAGGTTGAGAGATAATTACGTCAAAGTAGATGGCTATCTACCTGGTATCAAAAGAGAAAAAAACAGACTAAATTGACCACTCGAAAAGCGGTTCTTTTACTTCCATATTATTCTTTTTGTCCTCCAAATAAAGACACAAGTCTTCAATAGTAGCTTCTGTTGATGTGGTTTTTTGAGGATCAATCATCAGTCGAATTCCATTCAAGGATAAATTTTCAGAAAGCTCTTTCAACTTCTGGAGATTTTCTTGTGATTTCAGAATGTTTTTTTCCATGTATGAATCTAGTTTTATATAAGAATGGTGCGAAGTTAATTGATTTATTCAAAAATCCAATTATCCTACATTAGTCCAAGACAAAAAATGTACCACACTAGACACCTAAAAATCTTATAATTAATATATATATTAATGATAATGTATTTTTACATAAAAATCAATAAAATATAATGGAATTTGATTTTTTTCATAGAACTCATAAATTAATATTAAAGCGGGGTTACTAACGAATTGGGGGAAATTATTGTATTGGTCAAGAACATGACTATCTAATATTGCGCTATAAGGACAACGTCAACAGTTCCTTTTCTTCATTATTTACTCAACACCCTGACTTCCACTCTGCGGTTTTTGGCTTCGTCTTCAGCTGTGCGCTCCGGATATACCAGTGGAGCAGTGCCTGCCAGCCCGATGTATTTAAGCCGGTCTTTACTTACGCCATGTTCTACCAGAACGTCGTATACAGCTTTGGCCCGGTTCCATGAGAGTGCGCCTCCCTTTTTTACGTCTACACCATCATTAGTATACTTTGGGTCGGTACAACAAACATGTCCTTCTATCTGCATTTTTACTGTTGGATTCTTTACCATAAATTCCAGTAAGCTCTTTACGATCACATAAGACTCGGGCAAGATAAGGGAGGCATTACTTTCAAACAATATACTGAGCTGATAAGTAGCGTTTACTTTTAAGGAAGATGTTGAAATAAATGTGGAGTTCGTTTTATTAGTTAACGTGTCTGTGTGCGGCTCATTGTCTACAATGATCTGCACTTTCCTGTCAGCAGGAATACCGTCTTTTTCCTTTATTGGTGCATGTTCAATCTTACCCTTTCCTATGCATAGCCTAATATCTTTCTGATCAAAGCCGGAAGAAATGAGGTAGTTGCGTACGTTTTTTGCCCTGGTGGCTGACAGGGTGTTATTGTAGGTATTGTCGCCCACATAATCTGCATAGCCTAATACAATCAGCCTCTGCCCATGTATCAGTTTATCCTTAAAGATCAGATTATCTATAAAATCACTTGCCTGCTTGCTTATCTTCGGATCGTTGAAGGCGAAGTGCACAAGAAAAGTATCTGACTTCTGCCCCCAGGACGGAGGAAGAATTGCCAATAGCAAAAACAAAAGCAAACAATTTTTCACTTTAATAAACGTATGAAACAGCATTTCCTGACAGATGCATATTTGCTATGAGGTAACAATATTAACTATCCTGCATTACTTAACGTCACTGCTTGACGAACTTTCGGACCTCAGATCCGTTTATCCTGACAAGGTACATGCCCGGCGGTAAGCTGGAAACATCAACGTGCACCTGCGACGAGTTGTAATTGTTGGTGTACATGGTTTGGCCTAAAAGGTTAGTTATAGTTATTTCGGTTATTTTTCCTGAAGTAGCTACGAACAGTTCATCACTAGCCGGATTCGGAAATAATTGTACTGTGACCTCGTTGGCAACTGCAGGAACATTCAGAAAAACATTTCCTCCGCAATCAACACCATTTTTATGATCACCGACAAATTCATCTCCCATAAAATAGGGATCGCCTGTCGACTGGAAAGTATTATCCACTAACCCGATTCCCATTTTATAGGTTTTATATACTTGGTTTGGCTCGAAATAAATCGGAGTTTGAACCCCTCTTAAGCCATTGGGAACAATCGTATATATCGGGCTTTTAAGGCAATAACTACTGTCATTAGGGAAATAGTAATAAAGGTTGTTTTCATTTACTTCTTCAGGCATAGTAAATGAATCAATAAAAAGCTGATTATTAAGTATAGATATGTTATTTGTACGGGTAGTAGAATATGTTGACGGCCCTCCGTATTGCACACTTTTCCATTCAACAACGCTGTCAACAACCGTATCAGTACCAATAAAATATTGTGCTGCGATGCTATCAATAGTGTATGACAATGGATATAACCCACACCCAAACCCTGCCGCGTTAAAGCAATGCTCCCCCTCGTAAACATCACCTACGCTATAACTGTACAATTGTATTTGCGTGGGGTTAATGAAATTAACCATATTGAAAACGCTACTATTAAAGGATGGACGACTCGCGAATCCGAGATATACATTCCCTACATACTCTGAAGATATATCCAAATAAAAATCTAGCCCCTGAACATAAGACGAATCTGGCTTATGGTATGGGAAGGTATAGAGATCAAATACGCTCACAAAACCATTGTTTTTACTGAGGATTATCTGGAAACTATCTACCGGATCAGAAGTGACAATGCCGGAGCCATTTTGAGCAGTAATCAAAATTCTTTTGACAGAATCTATCATCCCCGCAACGGACATCGTATCCATTCCAATGACAGTTGCCTCGTAGTATAAGCTACTTGTATCTCTGCAAAACACCCAGGCATCGCCAAAACTCGCCTGTGTTTTTATCGTTACTGAATCGTGCCAATAGTTATCAAATAAAAAAGTTCCGTCGCTCAGTTGAGTTACTTGTTTCCCTAACCAACTCCCGCCATTAGAATCTAATGTAGCGGTTGATACCTTACTATAAGAACCCCTCGGTGTATGAAAAGGAAAATAAACTACGGAATCAGCAAACGACTTTACAGAATCAATTCTTATTCCCCGCAAGTAACCATAATTATTGACAAAATAATGCTTCGTTCCAGCTTGCAGGCATTGATAGTTCTGCGCGTTACAGAAATATGCAGTTAACAGAAGAAGGAACAGAAATCCTTTTTTCATAAACACATCTTATCCTATAAAGATACATATTCTTTCCATACATTTCGCGCGATTTAAATATGACTATTGACATTGCACATTCAAATATCATTGGCACCAAAAAAAATCTCTCAATAACCCTCCTTATTCAGGATATTTGCATTAAACCATGAAACAATGCAGGCTCCCAAAGATTTTAGCAGTGTAAGCCCCTCAGCAAAGTCGTTATTGCTGATGAAGGGATACACCAATATACCCTATGCCAAACAGGCTGCGGCACTAATGCCGGGGCCTGAGGTGTTCGAACTGAGCTTTGATGAAAAAGATTTCTGGTTCTGGGTACGCGTCATGCATTTCGAGAGCCGCTACTGGAGCATAGACCAGTTGCTGAAACAGACAGACCATACCAACATACTTGAATTATCATCCGGCTACTCACTGCGCGGCGCAGACCTGTGCGTAAAGAACAAGAACATACATTATATCGATACCGACCTGCCGGAGGTAGTGGCCACAAAGCAAAAAATGGTCACTGAGTTAGAGTTGGTCGCGCATCTGAAAGGCAAGCTGGAACTGCTACCATTGGATGTGATGAATCGCACGGCATTTGATGACATCATTAGCAGGTTTCCACCTGGCCCTGTGACCATAGTAAATGAGGGCCTGTTGATGTATCTGAACCTGAAAGAAAAGGAGACACTCTGCCAGACCATTCACCATACACTCAAAGAACGTGGCGGCTGCTGGATCACCGCCGATGTATACGTAAAGCGTACTGCGGCCATGCTGGCAACACTGCCCCAGAGCAAGGGAGAAAGTGCGTTCATGGAGCAGCACCATATCGAAGATAATAAGTTCGACAGCTACGATGCCGCCCAGGCGTTTTTTAACGATCAGGGCCTTGAACTGGTAAAAGAAGCCGTCTTTGATCCGCAAATATTAAGTGTACTGCCCCAACTCATTAAGGTATTGCCGGAGGAACTGCGCAACAGCAAGGAGCGCCCGCCCAAAATACAGGCAACCTGGTTATTGCGGGCTAAGTAAGCGGCATGGACCATCCCTTAAAATAAAGCAATGCACATCTGGCACATGTTTTATTGGTCTTTCTTTGTGTTTGCAGTTTATCACTTATATTTACTAGCCTTCGGTAAGGAAGTCGCTTTTTAGAGCACCCATGGACAATCAGAAAAAATTTTCAGTCAAGGTCAGGAGAATATTGGGCATACTTGGGCCGGGGCTCATTACCGGCGCCAGCGACGACGACCCCTCCGGTATTGCCACCTATTCCCAGGCAGGCGCGCAGTTCGGCCTCACTACCCTCTGGACCGCTGTGCTTACTTTCCCCCTCATGGCCACCATACAGGGCATGTGTGCCCGTATTGGCCTCGTCACGTCGCAGGGCTTAACAGTAACCCTCAAGCAACACTATTCGCGTACATTGCTCTACACAATGCTGCTATTCAGCTTCCCCGCCATCACACTGAACATTGGTGCTGATATACAAGGTATGGGCGCAGTAGCACACATGATATGCCCGCAGGTGCCGGTCTTCGCTTTTTCTATTGCATTTACGGCTATTCTCATGTTTGTCATCATTCAGTACCCCTATCAGCGCATAGCCATGATCCTTAAATGGCTCTGCCTGTCGCTGCTGCTTTATATCATTGTCCCCTTCATGGTAAAACAGGATTGGCCGCAGGTGTTCAGAAATACATTCACGCCTACCATAAAGCTCAATAAAGATTTTCTATCCATACTTGTAGCAATACTTGGCACAACTATCTCTCCCTATTTATTTTTCTGGCAAGCCACTATGGAGGCTGAGGACATAGCCCATAACAAAAGAAAAGTGATCGTCAACAAGCAGATCCTCGACAATATGAAGGCCGACGTCAACATCGGCATGTTGTTGTCCAATTTCGTCATGTTCTTTATCATTCTCACAGCTGGCAGTGTCCTGTACACCGCAGGCATCCGCCAGATAGATACTGTAGACCAGGCAGCCAAGGCCCTGGAGCCGCTGACCGGCAAGCTCACCTACTTCATTTTCGCCATTGGCGTACTGGGCACCGGCCTGCTGGCCATCCCGGTATTGGCCGGCTCACAGTCATACATGCTCGCGGAGACCTTTGGCTGGGAAGCAGGTCTCGATAAAAAATTCCCGCAGGCAAAACCGTTTTACGTGTCCATTGTCATTTCCCTGCTGGTAGGTCTCTCGCTCGATTTCCTCGGCATCAGTCCCATAAAGGCGCTGCTCTATACCGCCATATTGTATGGCCTCACCGCCCCTGTGCTTATCGCAGTCATACTCCATATAGGCAACAACAAAGAAATTATGAAGGAACATACCAACTCCGTCTTGTCAAATGTACTGGGCGTCATCACCTTACTGCTCATGACAGCAGCCGCCATTGGTCTCATTTATTTCCTTATTGTCTGAAGAAACTTATATCACATGCCACATATCTCCATCATTTCATCCAGTGTCCGTAACGGGCGCAACAGCCACAGGGTAGCCCTGTATTTTTCAAAGTTCCTGCAGGAAAATAACCTGGCCACTGCCGGGGTACTTGATCTCCATGAGTACCAGTTTCCCCTGTTCGATGAGCGCCTGAGGTTCCAGAAAGACCCCTCCCCTGCTGTCCTTGAATTTGCAGGTAAAATAAAAGCGTCAGACGGTGTGATCATAGTTACGCCCGAGTACAACGGCGGCTACCCGGCAAGCCTGAAGAATGTGGTAGACCTGCTCTACGACGAATGGCATCGCAAACCGGTAGCTATATCCACCGTATCCGACGGCATTTTCGGAGGTACGCAGGTAATCACTTCGTTGCAATTCTCGCTCTGGAAGATCCGCGCATGGACAGTGCCCGCCATGTTCCCTGTGCCCAAAGCCCCTACTGCATTCACCGAAGACGGCACTCCCACAGACAAAGAAGGTACCGACAAGCGGGCATCAGCTTACATCAAGGAATTGCTGTGGTGCATAGAGGCCTCAAAACGGATGTCTGCCTCATGAAAAACCGGTTTCTAAACTTTCATTATCTTTGACAGGCATGGACATAACGCATTTGCTGCTATACATATTGATCTGCATCCTGCTTATAGGCTTTTTCGCCGGAACGGAGATCGCGTTCATTTCGGCTAATAAGCTGAATATAGAGCTGCGCAAAAAGCAAGGGAAGTTCTCCGGGCAGATACTCGCCCGCTTTATGGAGAACCCCTCCGAGTTCATTGGTACCAGCCTTGTAGGCGTTAATGTACTGATGGTAGTATATGGTTTGCTATCCGCCCAGGCCACTGCCATACTGCTCGACCACTATCACATTTACCTGTCGGAATACCCCAAGCTGGTGGCTGATACACTTGTGGCTACCATTGTCATCCTCATTTTTGCAGAATTTCTGCCCAAGGCTATTTTCCGCTCCAAGGCAGAGGCGGTGCTTACTTTGTTCAGCGTGCCCATGCTGGTCATGTACTGGATATTCTTCCCGGTGGCAAAAATATTTGTGTCTATCTCCGAGTTCATACTCAAGTACCTCTTCAATGTGCGCATCAAGGAAAACAAACAGGTATTCAACCGCGTTGACTTGGAACTCTTGGTAAAGCAGAGCATGCACGGCCATGAGAACGAAACAAGCGAAGTAAACGCGGAGCTGTTTGAGAATGCGCTATACCTGGTCAACGTACGTATACGCAAGTGTATGGTGCCGCGCAATGAGATAGAAGCGGTTGAGGCCGGAGCCACACTGGCCGAGATACGCAAAAAATTCATCGATACTAAACTATCCAAGGTGATCGTCTACGAAGACAGCATCGATAACATCATCGGCTATGTACACCACCTCGACCTCAACCGCAGGCCCGTCACCATAAAGGAGATACTGCATACTATTACTCCCGTGCCCGAGGCCATGAGCGCGGTAGACCTTATGAACCGCTTTACAAAGGAACGTAAGAGCATCGCCTGGGTGATCGACGAATTCGGCGGCACAGCCGGTATTGTCACTATGGAAGACGTGCTGGAAGAAATATTCGGCGACATAAACGACGAATACGATGAGGAGGAATTTGTGGAAAAACAACTCGCGGAGAACGAATACATATTCTCCGGCAGACTGGAGCTCGATTACCTGAACGAAAAATACGGCTTCGACTTCCCTACCGATGAATCAGAAACATTGTCCGGCTATATTATTACCGAGCATGCTACAATCCCTAAGATCAAAGAGCGCATCATCATCGACCGGTACGAATTCGATATACTGCTGGTGACCGACACGCGCATCGAGACCGTGAAGCTGAAAATACTTAAATAACCTTTTTAATTGTAAATAACATGCCTGTACGACGCCCGTTCAACCTGAACAAATGGATAGAGGAACACCGCCATTTACTGAAGCCGCCGGTAGGCAATCAGTCGGTTTACACAGAGGCCGGCGACTTTATCGTAATGGTAGTTGGCGGCCCAAACAGCCGTAAGGATTTTCATTACAACGAGGGCGAAGAACTGTTCTACCAGTTGGAAGGAGACATAGTAGTGAAGATACAGGAAGACGGTAAAATAGTTGATATCCCCATAAAGCAGGGCGACATGTTCCTGCTCCCCGGCCGTACCCCCCATTCTCCGCAGCGTGGACCCAATACCGTGGGCCTCGTCTTCGAGATAAAGCGTAAAACAGAAGAGATGGACGGGTTCATGTGGTTTTGCGAGAACTGCGGCGAAAAGCTCTATGAAGAGTTTGCACACGTCACCGACATAGTGGCCCAGCTACCGCCCATCATGGAGCGCTTTTATTCCGATGAGCATAAACGCACTTGCAAAAAGTGCGGCACCGTGATGGAGCCACCCAAGAAGGCTTCATAGTCCCCCATTCCATATTCTTAAAAAGCGAAAGAGGTGCATATAAATGCACCTCTTTCTTGTAATCACACACACAACTGAAAACTACTTTTCTCATAGTGAAAGGAAAATGTCTTCGTTATGTATATGTAAAATACTGTGCCACGAATATCGCAAAAGCCCCACGCAGGCTATTTTTTCATACCCGGATACTTCATATTCAATTCTTTAAGTGTTTTCCTGAGCGTTTTTGCCACTATGTACGACTTATACCAGTTCTTGTCAGCCGGCACTATGTGCCAGGGCACTTCGTCACAGTGTGTAAAAACCTCCTCATAATATTTCATATAGGTATTCCACAATTTGGTCTCTTTGAAGTCATTCTCACTATACTTCCACATCTTTTCGCGGTCATTTACACGCGCTTCCAGCCGCTTTTGCTGCTCCTTATGCGATACGTGCAGGTAGAACTTGAGGATGTGCGTACCATTCTGTGTCAGTAGTCGCTCAAAGTCATTGATGGACTGCATATGCTGCCGCGCCGTCTTATCATCTATCAGTCCATGCACACGGGTCACCAGCACATCTTCGTAGTGCGACCGGTTGAATATCTGTATCATCCCCTTGGCGGGCACATGGTGGTGTATGCGCCACAGGAAGTCGTGCGACAGCTCCTCTGCTGTGGGTTCTTTATAAGAGAACACATTCACGCCCTGCGGATTCATGCTTGTAAACACATCGCGCGTCAACCCGTCCTTCCCTGATGCGTCCATGCCTTGTATCACTATCAGTATACTATGCTTCGCCTCTGCATAGAGCAGGTTCTGCAGCTTGTCCAGGCTTTTGAGTATCTCCTCAAATTCCTCCTTCAGATGTTCTTTGTCCATCCCTTCTGGTGGGGTAGTATCAATGTGCTTCAGTTTACTCATAGCTTTTTATTTTGGACTGGTTACTTCATCATCGCTCCTTATTCATCATCTTCCTATAAGCCTTTATAAATATCGCTCCAAGGTTCTTATACGGCGGCACATAGTCCGAAAACCGGTCCTGGGCTTCAGGGTGTTTTACAAAGTACTGCTCCAGGTCGCGCCACATCACTATCCAGTTTACATCAGCGCCATCCAGCAGCATGGTGTTGAGCGACTTTATGATCGGCTCATTCACGGCCATCGCACCGGTTTGTTTTGAAGACACTATGTGGGCATTGGGCGCGTGGTCCAGCACAAGGGCAAGGTTGTGGTAGCCCCCGCATGAGCCCAGTATTACTATTTTCACATCCGGGGTCAGTTTTGCCAGTGTCACCGGCAGGTGATAGCTATGTCCCCGGTGTATCATTATCGTAGGCCGTATCCCGCTATCCGCCAAAAAACGGCTCAGGCTGTCCTGTGCGTCTTCGTCTGCCGGCTCTTTCAGCGGCAGGTTGGCATAGATCACTATTTTGTTGCCGGTAGTAGAGGCTATCGTGGTCCAGAATGGCTCATTGGTCACCTTCCAGTTCTTGTCCTTCTTGAAGGTACTCATATAGCTGTCGTAAGAATCCTGCCCGTCTTTATCCCCAAAGAAGAACACCTGCTGGTATACAATGCCCGAATCATTCACCAGGTCTTTATAAGCCACTTTGTTTATCGGCGGCAGGTGCAGCCGCAGCGAGGCCACAGTTGCCCCGGTATCGCTGCCGGATATTTTGTTACTTTCAAACAGCATGGCCAGCAGACTATATACCACCAGACCCTTCTTGCTTTTCTCCTTATACGACTCTTCGTAATTCTCCTTCACCTTCTTCTCCAGCAGTTCCGCCAGGCTCGAATCACGGATACTGCCAAAGGCATCAGCTACGTCCACCGCATCTTCCAGGTCGTCAGGACTACCCTTCTCCAACCCGGAGATAAAGCCCGTCATCAGCACGGTTTTTGCAGTGTCGGTCATAGTACCCAGGAAGTCCGACAAAGTATTGTAACCCGCGCACATCCGTATGAACGTGCGGAAGTGGTCATAGTTCAGCGTATCCAGCAATTGGTTGCCCGTCATCGGCTTCATACGCTCTACCAGCCGTTTGAAGGTACCCAGGAAGGTGCTGGTATATATTTCGTCCTGCCCGTACACCATCATGTAGTACAGCGATACCGGCGACATGCCATCTATACACCTGAACCGCTCCTCATCCTTCGCTTCATGCAGGTCATTCATCTGGCGCACAAAGTATTTCAGCGAGCGATACTGGAGTTCCTCGTTATACGCATGCCGACCTATGCTGTCGTTTTCCATTCGTAGCCGCACCAGGTTTTCATAGTACAGGTCGGGGTGATTAGCTATCGTGTCTATTTCGTCTATCGTCTTGCGGCGGTGGTACACATCACCTAGAAACGGGAATGCCTTCAGCGGCGCTTTAGAGTGCGCCGCAATTTTCACTATCGCCTGCACCAGCTCGTCCTGTGTATGGTATACCGCATTCTTCAGCGGAAAATCGGTAGAGGTAGCATAGTTGAATATCACTTCCGGCTCTATGCGCGCGTCTGCTTTTATGATCTCTCCGGCAAATGTATCTGCTGCGTATTCGCTCAGCCGTTTTATCATCATCTGCGGGTATTGCCGCCCTATGGCTATGTAGATATATGCCCGCGCATCAGGATGTTCGCTCGCCAGCTCTTTTATGTTGGCCAAAGTATAGAGGTCTGCATGCGCCTTTACAAAAGGCATCATTTTCCCTTCGTTGCTCGCTATGAGCATATCATGCATATTGTCTACCAGGCCTATGTAGTAGGCCGCATCAGGCTTTGGGTCGCGGTTGTAGGTACGCATCATCTCCCATACTGCGCGCAGGTAGCGTATCTTCAGTTGGTTGTCGGTTACCGGCTCCCGGCTATTCGCGGGCATATTCTCTATCATTATCTGTATAGAGTCCACCTTGTACAGCAGCGCATTCGAGAGCGCGTAGGTCAGCTCAGGATCAGCCGCATACTTTACCAGGCTATCTACCTTCCCGTCGGCCTGGTCTGCCTTTACCTGCTCCTTAAATATATTGTCATGAAACAACTGCCTGCCCATTGGTATCGGTTGCAGCAGCGTATCCAGTACATAAGGATTTATCTTAGCTACCGTGTCCTTTGGTTTGTACTTATGATATTCGGGGAATGCCGGCGGCTGTTTTTTCTTCGGCGGAGCCGGCGGACGTTTGTACTGTCCCTGGCCGGGCACTGCAAGCAACAACAACCATAAAACAGGGCATAACCAACGAAAGCAATTTCTCATAATCGGTCCGCAACCGGGCGGCGGAAACATTTGAATCAAATATACTTTTTAAAGTGTGAATGAAAAGGCAAAAAATATTAGTGAGGTTGACCCGGGATTATTGTTTCGCCATTCTGAGAACACTTCTCCTTCCATCTATGTCCAGTAACTCAAGCATATATATGCCCGTTGGCAGATCGCCTACCTGGACACTTATGATCGCATTGCTGACAACAGGGTTCGCTATCTTCAGGCATTTGCCGGTTATGTCCAGTATGCGTAGCTGTTTTATATTTCCCTGCGGGTCCCGCAAAGCTACATGCACAATATCTGAAGCGGGTATTGGGTATATCGTTGCATTACTACCCGTTGGCGCCAGCTGCTCAACACCCAAAGTACTTTTTATACTAACGTTTACTGCATCCAACACTGTTCCCGATGTCGAATTCTGGAATCTAAGATACATGGTATAATCTCCCGGGGGCACCCCTATACTGATCGGTATAGTATCGTGCCTTGTAGTCTCACCATCCTCATTAGCTCCCACAAATTGACCTATTTCGATATATTCACCCAGCGTTATTACTAGATTCCCTGGGCAGGGCTTTACCTCATTATCACTTGTTGTAACAACAAAATAAGAGCTGGCACTGTTCAAAACGACCTTTCCCGTATCGGCCGGATAAATGATTGTTCCCATATTGCCCGAATATATAGTTACAATACGCCCCACAGAGGTAAACCAGCATTGTGAATAACCGGACAGACAACTTACAACCAACAATAGCGTTACAAACAACTTTTTCATATAAATCACAGAACAAGTAAGATTGTGGACTTTATTTAACTAAAGCTCCTTAATGTAAAGTAATACATTTATTTAACTAAACAAAATATCACCTCGCTATTATCTATTGCTTTACAAATTTATACGCCTGCTGTGTGGTTGAGTTTCTGTAAAGTAAGTTATAGAAACCGCCGGGAAACTGGCTGATATCGAGCACATATTGATTACCGCTTTTGCGGATCGGGGTATTCATCATTTGCCCCAGCACATTGTATACATTTATTGAGCCTTCATTCGCACTGCTGCCTGCATCAAAGTATAGCTTGTCGTGGGCTGGATTTGGATAAATGATAGCTGTTTGTTGCGCGATATTCGAAACTGCTTCCGCTGAATTAGCATATACCGCCCATGCCGTATCCGCAACTGTCTTGATGCTGTCAAAACTTATACCCGGACAGCCTCCGGCACTGTCGGCTGCCACCAATGCCATTAGCATATGCTGGCTGCCACCGGGGATCAACGTAAAATCATTGCTTGAAAGAATGCACTGGCGTTCGCCTGGATCATTGCCACAGTTACATTCAGACCATTGTGTTGTATCAGAGGGGTCGCCTGTGAACAAATAGTTACAGTCTGGTCCGGAACCATAACACTGACTAGCGATATTCCTCCCAACAAAATCATTGGTAAAGTGCTGCCCATTTCTGAGTGTAGCACGCATATAATTATAATAGTCAGTATCAGCCGTGGGATCTCCCATTATTGAGGCATCATTATTGTATCGTATAAAGCTTCCGGCAGGTACATAGTTAGCTCCCACATCACCGGGCAATGAGACCAGCGATATACCCATTATCGGGTCGTCAACATAACTACCAGGGTGGCCAACCGAACTTCCTATATAATAACAATATAAAACTGCCATTCTGTGTACCGAATCAAACCCGACATAATTGTTAAATGAACTGCCTATACCGGGATCAGACCAAATGCCAGCTCTACAGTTGTTGTATGTACTGGATGAGCGATTGACAATCGTATAATCGTAATAAACAACATTGTCTATAAGTGTCCCCCTTTTATATGCATAAGACATGGCATGAATCTCCACACCCAAAGGGTTACTATTTGTTTGCGTATGTGTAGGCCCATTATCACTAAACACGCACCAAAGTGCTTGGTCGCCCTTAATGTCTGGGTATTCGCCTTGCAAAGGTTCATAGATACCATTCCCATTAAGGTCTACGAATGGTGCCATGTCGGTGGTGATAGTCAATGTTACTCCGCCATTACCCTGTGCATATACGTTTCCTTTCCCGGGCCATGTCAATATCATGGAAGGAGTATTACTGGTCGTATGTATCCCCATGGACCGGAAACCCTGAATGTCAGAGCGATTCACCTTCCAAATTTTCGCCCAGTTATACGAGGTTGCATAGTCAAGAGACCCACTGGCATCCAGCGGACCAGGCCAATAGTCATTTCCTGCATACCGATAGGTTTGCGCGGCTACGTGCAATTGCCCGCCTGCATCATAACCTGACAGCCACAATGCACCAGGGTATATCCTGTTTTGCCGAGTTCCCCTCGGAAAAATACACCCTTCAGTTCCACTGGAAAAAGACCGTAATATATCGCCATGCACCAACATCGTAGCGACAATATTGTTAACGTCCACTGAGTCTATCGTTGTAAATGGCACCTGGGCAGACACTGAAATCGAAACGCTGCAAAACAGAAAAAACATACCTGTCAGTTGTCTGATCATAAGGCTATTCTTTTACAAATTCATAAGCCTGCTGTGTGGTCGACGTCCTGTAAAGCACATTATAGAAACCACAGGGAAACTGGCTAATATCGAGCATGTATTGATTACCGCTTTTGTGGATCGGGGTATTCATCATTTGCCCCAGCACATTATACACATTTATTGAGCCTTCGTTCGCGCTGCTACCTGCATCAAAGTATAGCTTGTCGTGGGCCGGATTTGGATAGATGAAAGCTGCAATTTGCGCCGGCAGATTCGGGACCGCTTCCACTACATGAGCATACATCGCCCATGCGGTGTCGGCGGCTATTTTTATTTTTTCGAAGCTTGTTTGCGGGCACCCTCCGGTACTATCCACAGCTATCAATGCCATAAGCATATGCTGGCTGCCGCCGGGAGAAAGTGTGAAGTCGTTGCTGGAAATAATGAACCGCCTGTCTCCTGGATTATTGTTGCAGGCACACTCAGACCATTGCGACTTATCGCCAGGATCGCCGGTATATACATAATTGCAGTTGGGGCCGGAACCATATCCTTGGCTTTGCACCCCCGGCCCTGAAAAATCATTGGTAAGGTGCGTGCCATCACGAAGCATGGAGCGCATATAGTTACTGCAATTAGTATCTGTTGTTGGGTTGCCAATATTGGAAAAGTCGTTATTGTAGTACACAAAACTCCCCGCCGGAACGTAGTTGGTGCCGGCATCGCCCGGTAGCGAAACCAGCGATATACCAACCATTGGCGGAACACTACCGTAAGAATTGGTGGGATGGCCCGCACTGCCGCCATCGTCATTGGTGCCGTTGTATTGTATACCCATACGGTGCGCGGAGTCAAATCCGATGAAATCGTCGAAGGCATACCCCAGGTCCATATCGGCATGTATGCCCGCCCGGAAAGAAGAATATGTATTCGCCGACTTGTTGATGAACGTGTAGTCGTAGTAAATGACGTTGTCTATCAGCGATC
>JABDCE010000007.1:4532-54809 GCA_013288285.1 Bacteroidota bacterium | reverse complement strand
AGTGACCTGGTTTCCAGATAGTACCGTGTGGGGTGTCTTTCCAGTGGCCGGCTACCCACACCTGACCACGATGTGGTGGCTCTGCCCAACGACCACCAACGAATACATAAGAGCCGTTGCGTGGTTCCCATTCTTCATCTATCCATACGTGCCTTGGGCTGGGTGCAGCCGGGTGCTCGTAGTGCGGACGGTCGGGCCGTACCCTTACTTCGATCTGCGCATTGCTGGTAAATGCCCCGCAAGTGAGTGCGACAGCTAAGATGAACAACGTTCTCCTGATGTTTTTCATAAGTTCTGTTTTTTTGGTTAAGTTTTAGAGGGAAAAAATCGTGCCATGGTTTAATGAGGGCAAATGTTAAAGTCGGATTTGTCGGTGCTGCCAATTTATAAAGGGTGGTCAACCAATCAATTTTATCAATTAAATTAGCGGCATGGCTGCGGCAAAAAAGAAAAGATCGAACGGGTTGCTTTATGTGGCCTTTATATTTTTGAAGCGAATTGTAAAAAAACACCCCCTAGCCATCCGCTGGTTTCACTGGATCAATTTCCCGGTGCTTACCGTCATGATATGGAGCGGCCTCCTTATCTATTGGGCAAATGATGTGTACCGGCTGGGCTGGGGCGACAAAACATTGGTGAAATTTTTCCCGCAATCTATTTACGATGCCCTCAATGTCCCTTTCCATTTATCTACGGGCATGGCGTTCCATTTCTTCTTTATGTGGCTCTTCTTTGTAAATGGCTTCCTGTATGTACTGTACACCATTTTCTCAGGTGAGTGGCGTTACCTGGCACCCGACAAACATTCCTTTAAAGAAGCATGGCTGGTGCTGCTGCACGACCTCCACATCCGTAAAACAGCACCTCCACAAGGCAAGTACAATGCAGCCCAGCGCGTTGCCTACTCTGCTATTATAGTTATGGGGGCAGGCTCCATCATTACCGGCCTGGCCATATACAAGCCCATTCAGCTTTACTGGCTTTGCTACCTTTGCGGCGGTTATGAAGCGGCCCGCATAGAGCATTTCGCGCTTACCATAGGCTACGTACTTTTCTTCCTGATACATGTGATCCAGGTGATACTCGCGGGTTGGAACAATTTCCAGGCAATGGTCACCGGCTTTGAGGTGGAGCAATACAAAGAAGTAACAGTACCCGAACCTGAACCCGCAGAAACCACAACCACAGACGCATGAGTGATCCAGCACAAGAAAAAGATAAAGCAGTGCAGCGGGAGATATCCCGCCGCACCATTATGTCATTTTCTGTTTTCTTTGTCTGTATGGCCCTCGGCGTCTTTCTCTTCTTAAAGCTATACCACGAACCTGCAAGTGCAGACAATGTACAGCCCACGCTCCGAACAGTATTTAAAACCAACGAAAAACTGTTCAGCCTCTTCTACAGCAAAATACGCCAGGCACGGTCGTTCAAGAAAAAGGATGCTGTGCCCAATGCCCGTGTCAACGGTGATGTAGGCATGGGCGGCACTCTCGACACTTCATGGCGACTGAAGGTAGTTCGCAAACCGGGAGATACGCTCGTACTCACACTCGACGATATCAAAGCCCTGCCAAAAACAGAAGTGGTATTTGATTTTAAATGCGTGGAGGGCTGGAGCCAGGTCACCTACTGGGGTGGCGCACGGTTCAGCGATTTTCTGCAAAAGTATAATCTCGTATCGCAATCTACCATGAAATACGTGGGCATGATCACCCCGGATGGCACCTACTATGTAGGCAACGATATGCCCAGCATGATGCAGCCGCAAACACTGCTATGCTATGAGCTCAACGGCAAGCCACTACCGCAAAATCAGGGCTACCCACTACGACTAATCATACCGGTAAAGTATGGTATCAAACACCTGAAGCGCATCGGCATCATGTATTTCAGTAACGAAAAACCCAAAGACTACTGGGCAGAGCAGGGCTACGATTATTATTCAGGACTTTAGTTATTCCGCTTCTTCCAGCTTAGTGCCCGTTTGCGTAAAGGATATAAGCCGCTTTTTGTACAATGCTCCCAGCGTCATTTTGAACGATTTCTTACTCATCCCGAAGAACGCATGGATAGCATCCGGGTCCGATTTATCATTGTACGGCAGGTAGCCGTTATTCGATTTCAGTAGTTCCACTATCCTTGCTTCTTCATCAGGTATCTTAGTATACCCTATCGCGCCCGGCGACACATCTATTTTATTATCCGGCCGTATGTGCTTTACAAAACCTTTCAGCTGCTCGCCAACATGCAGCTCTTTGAATACCTCATTAAAATGCATCACACCCATGTGCTTACTGTTGATGATCACCTTGTAGCCTATATCCGTTTTCTGGAATACCACCAGGTCCACCCCCTCCCGTTCCTTCACGGTCAGCTCATAGTTACTCAGGTACTTATCTATTTTTTCGCTGCCCGTTACACGCCCTGTCTTCTCATCTATGAACAGGCGCACCAGTCGCTTGTCGCCCTTTTTCATCCGGACCTCCTGGTGAGATATAGGCACAAATACATCCTTCATCAGTCCCCACTTCAGGAAAGCGCCTGAGGGGTTAGTATCTGCCACTTCCATCATGGCTATCTCCCCTACTGTGGCCACCGGTTTCAGCGTGGTAGCTATCAGCCTGCCGTCATTATCATGGTATATAAATACGTTGATCTCATCATCCACTTTCAGCCCTTCAGGCACATACCGCTTGGGCAGCAGTATTTCATCCTCACCGCCATCCAGGTACATCCCGAAATCGACTTCTTTGATAACTTTAAGCGTATTGTACTGACCAACCTGTACCATATAATGTAAATATTGGTGCCAATATACGCATTAAAGCCCTAAGGCAATAAGATGTAAGGCATAGAAACTGTGATAAAGCTACTCCACATCACAGATAGTGAGGAGATAGATAGATTCTTCCTGCGCTATCAGCCTGTAGTTGCAGCCTTTATGAATAGCAGCTATCTGCCCTGCCTTCATGGTCTCGCTGAGTTCATCGGTGTTCAGGTCCAGGCTGCCATGTATCAGTTGTATGCTCATGATACCCTCTGCCTTGTGTGCCGGCATTTCTGCTCCGGCGCGCAACCCACCCAGCACTATAGCCATATCCCGGGTCTTGAAAACAGTGATACTGTTGCGGTCGTTCTTTGTCCAGGCGTCTTCCTGCTTTATCTGTCTTATATACCGGGGCAGGTCTACCAATACACTGGGTGCATCTACTACCCTGTCCCCGGCAGGCCTGTTAAGGGTGGCGTCATTATGCTTTTCCTCTGTCTTGCAGTTGGCGTCGTCAGTATTATCAATCATGGCGTGAGTTATTTTTATAAAGATGCTACAAATCTATGCCAGCAGCATTATTGCATGACCACAGGCTTTGTGTCCGACAGAAAATAACTATCGTGCAGGCTCGCCGCAAAACTATTAAGCTGATGATACATATCATAGTCAGCTACCATACTCCGTATATCTTTGAAACGCATCCAAAACATCGGCTCAATTGTTGATTCTTCTTTAACAGATACGGCCATCGCTTTCATCTGTATCGTCGTACTACCCACGAACGGATCGAAAGACCAATGTTCCACTATTTGCAGCTTCTTCGGAATATCCTTTCTGTTAACTGCCAGCGATAGAATAGTTTTCTCTTCTTCGCGGCTGGTGATTGGGTCCAATATCACTGTTGTATGTGCCACTATAAAACTTGAATCTCTAAAATTATTTGCGGCCAGCATATTTATTAACCCGTGGTCATATGCGGCTCCTGTAGCTATTCTACCTGAATACTTTGCTGCCAGCAGCATATCCAGCAGGCTGTTGTCAACGGCATTGTCTTTCAGGTGATGTAGCTCCACTTCTTTATCTGCGGGCATTTCTACTGTCCGCATTACTTGTGTACCCCATACACCATCATTTGTTACCGCTGGGGCCGTTGCAAAATAATCATTCCATATATGTTTCACGAATGCATTATCGGCATGTGCCCGATCATACCGTTCTATTATAGGTTCAGCATCTCGGAACTTCATCCAGAACATCGCCTGCACACCGCGAAGAGTACCATCTGATGCATAAATATCGCGCACCGGGGCTATGCTGAGTATCTGCACTGTGGTTACGCCCATTGCAGGGTCATAGGCCCATTCTTCCTGCACCCTATATTTATGAATATTGCGATAGTCAATCTCTCTCCTGATCACTTTTACCAACTCATTCCTGGTAATAGGATCAGTTAACACTATCGTGTCGGAAAGGCTCCCCGTGATGACACTCCGTTCATACAGTGATATCGGGGTGCTATGACTTGCGTCCAGGTTAGAATATACTGTCACAGTTCCGGCCTGTATCGCATCGGTCAGCAGTTTCGTAAGTGTATTGCTGCCATCTCTTTTTATAGTATCCCTATCACCTTTCGGTACGCCCATCTCCACCTCTCTCGATACTATTTTCTTCCACGCTATGCATGTGGCAGGTTCATTGCCGTCTTTTGCCATTACGGGCAAGGCAAACATGCAGTAAAACGCGATAAGAAATAATCTATGGCTATCCATAACAACTTATTTCCACAAATCTAATAAGAGATAATATAAAATACAAATTGTATGATTAGTTTTGTTGCCCGTTTTGTATGAAGAATATCCTGCTCACATATTGCCTCCTTTGCTGCTCGTTTCTGGCTTATAGCCAGAGCAAGGATACTTTCCAGGTATACTTCCCGCTCAATGACCCCAACATCAGCAAGCAGGCAAGCGCCATGATGGACCAGCTGGTGTTCAACGACAAACTGGTACATGGACAAAAACTAATAGTGCTGGGCTATGCCGATTACCTGGGCGATAATGCGCACAATGATCCCCTATCTGCCGCAAGGGCGAAGAACGTAAAAGCTTATCTCGTTTCTTCCGGGCTTGATGGGGGCGACATAAAACTATGCATGGGAAAAGGCAAGATCAACCGTGCGCCAGTAAATGGTAAAGAGGGTTACGAGACAGATAGGAAGGTGCAGATAATCATAGACCGTCAGCGCGCGGTAGACTTACAAACGGCAAATGCGCCCGGCAGCAAAAAGTCCATCGCATCGGTCTCTGCATCGTCGCTGAAAGTAAATGCCACCTACCCGCTCGATATATTGTTTGAGAACAGCTCTTCCATCATCCTCACCAAATCCAATCCGCAACTGAAGCTGCTGTACGACTTCATGGTCAAGTACAGCACTGTGAGGATACAGATAGAAGGCCACATCTGTTGCCTCGACCCTAAGGAGGTACATGCCGATGGAGTAGACTCTAAATTTGGTGGACCACTTTCGTGGAACCGCGCAAAAGCCATCTACGACTTCCTCGTGGCACACAATATCAGCAAGTCACGCCTCAGCTACATAGGTCTCGGCAATACTTTGCCGCTGGTTTACCCGGAAGTCACTGACGAGGATAAAGAAAAGAACCGCCGTGTCGAGATCAGGATATTGGGTAAATAAAATAGCCCCGGTCAAGGGGCTATTTTATTTAAAGCGTTGTTTAAAAGATTAAGCGGCTTTTCTCTTGATACCGCAGCCTACCGATTTAGTGGTCTTCGGGTTTACTTCCTTACCCGCAACCATAGCATTCATCGCGTCTTCTACATACATCTTTTTGTAGCTGTTCGGATCTCCGGGATTATCATTCATAGCGCCCTTATACACCAGCTTTCCCTCCTTGTTAAACAGGAATACTTCAGGTGTATGGCTCGCGCCAAACGCATCAGCCAGTACGGAGTTCTCGTCCACTACATAAGGCACAGTATACTTCTGCTCCTTGGCATATTTCTGCATGGCTGAGTACGAGTCGTCATCACCACGCTTTGCCTCATTCGAGTTCACGATCACCATACCTACATGATGCGCCTTGGCGCATTCCATGGTCTTAGTGGTAATCGGCTGGTTCTTCACTACAAACGGACAGGTATTGCACGAAAACATTACCAGCAGGCCGTTCTCACCGGCCGCGCCTTTCAGTGTCATGTTAGTTCCCGTTGCGTTGCGCATGGTAGTGTTGATGGCCGGCAGATTATCTCCCGGGTTCAGTTTATCTGCTGTCTGCGCAGAAACGCTCGCTGCTCCCAGCGATGCAAATAACGTGGCTATGGCCAATACTGTTGTTCTCATGCTTATTGTTTTTTGTAAAAATAAGGAAACAAAATGTTATCGAATCTACAAAAGAAAGCCTGCAAACGGGCTGCGATAGCTTCTCAGTTTTTAAATTTAAGTTGTAATAACTAACACGCAGATAACAACTACTGTCGAAATAACTATAATCACCAAATAATTATCCCCATTCAAATAAATAAATCAATAATAGGAAGGGGGGGGGGGATATGCTTTAAAACTCCAGTAGGCCGAGAACAAATACACCCATCAATATTAAAAACATTGTAGGAACCACATAAAAATAAAAAGGCTGTGATTTTCAATTTTTTTATTCAGACAAAATGCATTTATTGACTCAATTTGATTAATCGTCAAGTCCCTTTAATGCCTGATCTTTTAAAATACCATCCTCGATTATGGCCAACTCTTGCTCCTCTGTCAATGCTGGTATTGGGGGGAAAAGCGTATCAATAAGATCATTAAGCCCTAATTCAATAAGTATTCCGCATCCCTCAGAAAAAGTAAGATCGTCTTCAAGGTCTGTTGTTTCAATAGGCACAAGTTTGCCTGTTAACCCTTCAAAGAATTGAACATGTATTCCATCATAGTTATCATAGCGCAACGACTTAATGGATGGATAGCTGCCAATAACCTGAAGGAATAAATCCCTATCATACACTTGATCTTCTCTCTCCATGTTATTATGCGGCTTCAAACTCCATTTGGTGATGAATTGACTTGGATTCATTAAACCCCTCAGGAGTTAGAGACGATGTTGCATTGAATTTTGTTTTTACAATTTTCTGATCCTTTAATATCCGCTTCAATACAAGTGCATCGTCCTTCGCCTTAAAGCCCAACTTATGCAATTGCATCGCCAGTGCTTTGAAGCCGCCTTTCGAATGCAATACAAAATGATCTAAATACATCTTCGTCAATGCTTCAGATTTTTTGTCCATTACAGCTTCGTCTTTTGCTGAAAAGTATATATTGAATGAAGGTATGTAGCACGAAAATTTTCCGCCTTGCTTTCTGTACACAATGCTATATTGCCACTCAACTTCCGTTCTATTATCTTTCGGCTCTATTAATATATACGCTGGTTGGTTCGCTTCGTTGTTCATAATGCAATAGTAGTTATTTTTTGATTAAATAAACACAGCACAAAACTGCAGTTCCGCAAATTAACAAAATGGCATTAAAAAAACATATTAAATAACAATTTTTAATTAAATAAATCGGAGGTGGCAAGTTGCAACTTCTATACCGCCGATTAGATAAACAACCAATGGGAGCAAAACTTAGATCTTAAACTAACTACAATACAAGATATTGTAAACTTAACGCCAATGAACTCCCAAAAAAGAGAACCGTTGAATTCTTTTTGTTGTATATTTAGTATTCACAAAAAAGTAATAAAAAATCATGGCAAACTGGATATTTTGCGAATATCATGGAGCAAGCGTAAATCCTGCATTACCTAATAATGGACTTCCGATAAATGATCAACCTGTTAATTTGGATTTATGTGAAACAATAAAAACAGTCGATGTTCAGAGAATGGGAGTACATCAATTAATTTTTCAACTTCAAAAAAACGACCCAATAATTTGGGAATTCATCAACTCGGCATTATTGGCTTTAGAATATAATAGAGCTATTGAATTAATGAGAATGGAATAATAATTAAATCTCAAACTAAAACACTATTGAGTCGCTACTTATTTTCAAGAGACACATTTTCATCCCCCGCCTGGTAAGGCAGGTAGGTAACTATAAACTGGAACATCTCATCGGTCGCCTTCATGCTGCCATTATTATCCCGCACTAGTTTTGGCGGGCTGTTGGGGTTATTCAGGTTCTGCCGGGTATTATCATATACACCCTCCGCTATTATGGCGCTGCCCTTCGGTACCTTCACCATCTTTTTAAAGGTATAGAAATACTGCCAGTTGAAATCCCAGCGGGGTATGGAGATCAGCTTTATCGTATCCCCATTGGGCTGCACCGCATAGGCCTTAAAGCTCTTGCCCAGCAGGTGCATATGCGGGTTCACCGTGAGTATAGAGATATCATCCGGCAGCACATACCGGCTGTATACATTTTTTATCGTGTTCGGCTGTATAATGAGGTCGGGCAATACCGGCGCATTACCAAAGGAGCTCAGTGTCCCTATCTGGAATTCTCGTACCGGCCTGTTGGGCGGGCCTTTCGCAAAGAAGATATTGATGTACGAGCTGTCCATTACATCGTCCTTATTCGTAAATCCATAGTGCAGGTCGTTCAGCAGAAAGGCTCCCTTACGCGGCAGCGTATACCCACCTATTCCCTCCGGGTACTTCTGCCCGCTTGCCCCCGGCAAAAAATTCACCACCGATTTCTGCAATACAGGGTACGAGCCATCATCATTAGGCAGCCCCAGCCGCACGTATGCCTGCACAATGGTCGCTGTGTCCAATGCCATATTCACCACGCGCTCACCCGCAAATACATCTTTCTTCTTATCAAACTCGTACTTCACCAGGTCGCCGTTCACATGGTGTACCATGTTTTTATTCCCCGGCACAAATTCTATGAGCGCGGCAAATGTATCGGCAGGTAGCTCATACGGCACCTTCACCAGCAAAAACTTATCATAGCTGTTCTTCGGCAGGAAGTAAGGTTGTACTGCTATCCGCAGGTCTGGAGTGCCTACCATAGACCCAGCCGGGTAAACAGGCAGTTTAGGCAGCTTGTCTTTCGGGCCTTCCGGCGATCCTTCTTTGGCCCACTTATCAAGTATGTTTATATCGCGCTGGCTCAGCAGCCGCTGCCCCACAAATTCGGTATATCCCGGGTCGGCAGGCCATGGCGGCATCATTCGTTCGCGGGTCACATAGGCGCAGGCACCGGCATTTTTTCGGGCGTCTTCATACGTCACCAGCGCAAAATGTGCTGCACCGCCCGGCCTGTGGCAGATCGTGCAGTTGCTATACAGTATGGGGGCTACATGCTCGGTAAATGTCACGGTTGCGGGTATACTGTCTTTGTCAGCACACGCCGCATACAGCAGCACAGATAGCATACCCGCTGCGCACACTATCCGTTTAGTCATCTTCATCAATATCTTCTCTTGATAGTTTCCCAAGCAATATGCTCACGTTCAGTTCGTAACCCAAAAGTATAATGATGGTATTCAGCCACACCCACACCATGAACGCGATCAGCGTGCCTATGGAGCCATACAGCTTGTTGTAATACAGGAAATTATTTACCAGGAAGAAAAATACCGATGTAGTGATGATAGACAGCACCGTAGCAAATACCGACCCAGCCGATACAAACCTGAACTTCTGTGTCAGCGATGGCCCATGGGTATAGATCAGCGAGATAGTGATGAACACCAGCGCCATAAGGATGACGGAGCTGATTATTTTCACCGCCGCAAAATTGTGAAAGATATGCAGCACATACGGGTTCAGGTCCCGGCTCTGTATGATCAGCACAGTAAGTGTGATGATGATCACACCAATGAGCATCAGGGTTATGCGCACTGCCGTCCACCTGCGCTTCACGCCCGTTCTGGGTTTATATATCTGGCTTTTATCAAAACAGCGCAGCAGGCCCATCACGCCATTGGAAGAGAAGAAAAGCACCAGTATGATACCATACGACAGCACGCCCCCATGCTGCTTCGACATAAACTCTACCAACACATTATGCACGCTCTGGTAAATGTTCTTATTAGGCGTTATCAGCTTCAGCACCGTAAAAATAGTATTGTCCACATTCTTCAGCGGCAGGTAGCCCAGCAGCGAGAAAAGTATCAGGAATGTTGGCGGCATCGCCATCAGGAAGTTATAGGTAACGGCCGCCGCGCGCTCCTGTAGCTTCAGTGTTCTTATTTCCCGCACAAAGAATTTCCCAACCTCATACAGCGTTGCTCCATTAGCCCCCGGAATGACCACGCCATGCGCCCACTTGAAGAAGTTGCGCACACCCGGCAATTTATATACATTCATTTCAGGCTTGGTCATTACTTAGGTATGCAGCCGGGCCACTTTGCCCGTATTTGTACGATCCATATTTTCATTAAAATATGCCTTACAAAGATACGTCTTTCCCCCAACCATCTGACAAACGCCCTTACAGGTTCTTCAGTATGAATTCCGTCATCCGGTTATACAGGTGGTACCGCGTATTCCCGCCCGATATGCCATGTGCCTTGTCAGGGTAATATTCACTTTCAAACTCCTTATTGGCATTTATCAGCGCCGTCGTCAGCATCACAGAATTCTGGAAGTGTACATTATCATCGGCTGTGCCATGTATCAGCAGGAAGTTGCCTTTCAGCCCGGTCGCTATTTTTTCCGGTGCATTATCATCATACCCTTTTTCATTTTCCTGCGGCGTGCGCATATAGCGCTCTGTATATATATTATCATAAAAACGCCAGTTGGTCACAGGCGCTACAGCTATTGCCGCTTTAAATACATCATTACCCTTCAGTATGCAGGTAGCGCTCATAAACCCGCCATAGCTCCAGCCCCATATACCTATGCGGTCTTTATCTACGTACGGCAGTTTGCCCAGTTCCTTCGCCACCGCTATCTGGTCATCACTTTCATACTTACCCAGTTGCAGGTATGTCTCCTTCCTGAATTGTTCACCCCTGAACCCCGTACCTGTCCCGTCCACGCATACCACTATATACCCTTTCTCTGCCAGCATCTGGTGCCAGAAGTAGTTACCCGCCGGGAAATTATCGTTCACCTGCTGCGATCCCGGTCCGCTATACTGGTACATCAGCACAGGGTACTTTTTATGCTTGTCAAAATCCGGCGGCCTGATGATCCAGCCATACAGCGTATCATGCACACCCTTTATTTTAGTGAAGTGTATATCGCCCAGCGCATACTCCTTCATCTTAGTCTCCAGGTCTTTATTGTCTTCCAGTGTACGTATCTTTTCCCCCTTTGCATTGATCAGGTTATACACCGGCACCTTGTTTATCTGCGAATACCTGTCTATGAAAAAGTTAAATCCTTCACACGGGGTGATGCCATGCATCCCCATCTCCGGCGTCAGGCACTTTTTATTGTTCCCGTTCCAGTCCACAGCATATAGCTTCCGCTCCAGCGGCGATGACTCTACCGATGTATAATACACCAGCTTCCGCTCCTTGTCTATCCCTACCAGTGCGTCCACATCATAGTCCCCTTCCGTCAGGTCCTGCAGGCGGTTAGCCAGCCAGTCCCAGTTATACAGGTGGTTATAGCCGTCGCGCTCACTGCGTATGATCATAGAGTGTCCGTCCGGCAAAAACGTGATCTCATCGTCTATGTTGATGTAGTATTTGTTCTGCTCCACATATATGCCCTGCATGCTACCGGTGGCGGCGTCATCCAGCAGCAGCTCCAGGTGGTTCTGCAGCCGGTTCATCCGGTATATACACAGTTGGCCGGGGTCATTCGTCCACTTGATGCGTGGTATGTACTGGTCCGTCTCCGTACCCACGTCAGCCTTGATGGTAGTCTTCTTTTGCACATCATATATCTTTATCTGCACCACAGAGTTCCGCTCTCCCGCCTTGGGGTATTTATAAGTATACTGCTCCGGGTAAAGCCCTGTATATTTCGCTATGGTGTATTCCGGCACCTGGCTCTCATCAAACCGGTAGTAAGCTATATGCCGCCCATCCCCCGACCAATCGTATGCCTGCGTAAATGAAAACTCCTCCTCATACACCCAGTCGCAGTTGCCGTTTATTATTTTGTTCTTTTCACCATCAGTGGTCACCCTTACCTCACTGCCTTTCTGCAGGTCTTTGTAATACAGGTTATTACTCTTTACAAATGCTACCCGCTCTCCGTCAGGCGAGAACGTGGCATGCAGTACCTTCTCCGTATCCAGCAGCGTTATGTTTCCGCTGGCTATGTCATATACATACACCTTGTGCAGCACCGACCTCCTGTATATATTCTGGCTCTCGGTCAGCAGCAGCATTTTCTGTTCGTCCTTGCTGAAGGTATATCCGTCCACTGTTATGTCATTACCCTCATACTTCTGTGTTCCATTATCAAACAGCGTCTTGAACTGCTGGCCGTTCTCCAGGTTATACACCCTTATGTACTGGCGCTTGCCGTCGTGGTCTATCTGGGTATAATGCAGGCCATCCTTCATGGCATTAAAGCCCGGCACATCCTTCACACGGAATGTATTGTTCTTCCACAGGTCGTCCAGTGTTATTTGTTTCTTTCCCTGGGCAAATACCGTCTGTGTAAAAATAAGGGCTGTAAAAAGCCATAAGCATGCGCGCATAGTAAAATGTTAAGGTCGTAAAAATAGCGTCTAAAGTCCGTAGCCGGAAACAGATATGCAAATTCACGCTATCAGGGTGATGCTTAGCCTACCAGGCACTGCGGTTCATGCCGCACCGGAAAGTTCACAGAGTTGGCAATAAAGCATTTTTTATGCGCTTCATCATGCAGTTCGTTGGCTTTTCCTACCATCCCTGCTTCGGTTACTTTTACTATTGGGTGCAGCACTACTTCTGTAAAATGTCCGCCGCCGCCCGGCATTTCCGCCATACTGCCCGTAGCCTTATCGATATAGTCGGTCACTATCACGCCTGCATCGGCACACAGATGCAGGTACCACAGCATGTGGCACGTAGATAATGCCGACAGCAGCATATCTTCCGGATTATGCCGCGTACCATCACCCCTGAACGGCGTATCTGATGACCCCAGTATATCCGCCTTATTGTTTACGGATATGGTATGGTTGCGGTCATAGTCTGCCGCACCCGTGGTGCCGTGCCCGCGGTTGCCCGTCCATTCTACCGTTACAAAATAATCGTGTTGCTTTTTCATGCTATGTCTTGAAGAAATGTGGCACAAACTTACTCATATTACCTGTTATCAGCCCCTTCGATTCCCTGATGCCCATCCCCGCCGGCACGCCGCCTATCAGCCAGCTGCCTATCACCGGCCTGTTACCGTTAAAGTCCGGTAGCTCTGCATAATCCTGCACCACATAACCCTCCTCTCCATATTCGCCACCCGTCTGCTCCAGCACCTCGCCGTACTTTACAATCTTTACATTCGCTCCCTCTCTCGAGTATACCGGCTTCTGCACATAGGCTCCGGGCCGGTACACTACTTCCTTCGCACTGTACTCCGCCGGCAGCAGGTACTTGCAGTCCGGGAACAGTTTATACAGGTATACCAGCAGCATCTTATTGCTCCATAATGCCTTATACGCTGGTTCTATCCACAGGGTACTCATGCGGCTGCCCGGCAGGCACTTCCCAAACTCCTCATGAAACATCCACTCATAAGGGTACAGTTTGAAGATATTACCTATTGCTGTGCCGTCGGCTTTATAAAATTCTCCCTTGTCGTCCACACCTATCTCATCCATGTATATAAAATCGGTCCGCAGGCCCGCCTGCTCCGCCACATCCTGCATATACTTCGTCGTCATCAGGTCCTCCAGGTGGTCACGAACGCAGGCAAAGGTCAGCACACTCGGAGCATACAGGTACGGCGCACATACACCCATATGCGCCTGTAACTTTTCGTGTATCGAATTAAACTGGTCCAGCCTGCTGTCATAGTCCTGCAGCCAGTACCATTGTATCACGCTCGCCTCCAGCAGAGAGGTCGGCGTATCCGCGTTAAACTCCAGCAGCTTTATGTCGCCATCATTATACGCAAGGTCCATCCGCCCATAAAAGCTCGGCATGTCTTCAATCCAAGACCATTTTATCAGGTCGGCATATTCTTTTGGAATAAAAAATTCATCCCACAGCTCGTTTTTAATCACATGATCCACTACCGCGCAGCATTTGTCAAACATGTCAGCAGTGGCCGCTTCTATCAGGTCTACCTCCGCAGCCGTGAACTCATACGCTGCCGTCTCGTCGTAGTACGACTCATTTTTGTAAAACAGAAAGCCCTGGTCCTTTACTTTCTGCTCCCAGTCTGTTCTTGGTGTTATTGTATGCCGTTGCATGGTGTTGTTTTATGTTACTCTCCTCCGCCACCTTCTCCCGCCGATCCGCCAAATCCGCCCGTCCGTATCCCGCCAGATGCAGCCCTTGGCACAAAGCCCGGGCTGGCTATTTCCATCCCCGATGCCGGCATATACATTCCTCTGTTGATCATGTTGTTTCTGCCCAGCAGGTACCAGCCTCCGCCATAATAGCGGTAGTAATGATACGATCCATCGCGGTACACTGCAGTATCATGGGTACGTCCGTTGCTATCCTTGCCATCCGTCCACTCATCACTATGGCTGCTACAAGAAGATATCGCCGCCAGCAGCACCGCAGACAAAACAATATTTTGTGATTTTTTCATAAATGGCAAAAAATATAGGCTCCGTTTGGAAAATAAATACTAAATTTAACTATAAAGCGTTTTGTATGTAGAGAAGCATCGGGAGATTACCGGTCAAACAAACTGGCACGATTTTCTTTCCTTTGTTTTCTAGGGAATGTTCCTAAAGATACAAAGTGTAATTTACTTAACCCTTTCTTAGAAATGTGCATATGAAAAAAGTGCTGATTTTATCTCTATCGTTTCTGTTTTCCCTGTGCAGGCCCTGCTTCGCCACAGACCATACACCAGATGACATCCTCTCCTGGATGGCGCTCACCCCAAAGACCGCAACCATGGAAAACGTCACTTCTCTCCTCGGCACACCGGCCAAGGTAGAGGAAAGCAAAAAGAAGACCCTTTGGTACTATACGCACGACAATACAGACCTCGTCATCTCCTGGAACAACAAATCAGGCTCATTGGAGAAATACTCCTTCAGTTGCAAATACGTTGAAAAACCAACCTTCGATAATCGCTTACAGGGTAAATTGAGATCAGGTACTACAAACATCTCACAGGCGGTAAAACTACTCGGCCTGCCCCACGACATGACCGTAAAAACTATGACCCAGGAAATGCACTATGCTTATCAGAATAGCGTCCTTCGCCTCTTTTTCAGAAATGGTACGTTGGTAGACTTTACATTATTAAGCCAGCAGTCCCACTGATTGTCAGTAATCAATAGTGGCCTGTATGCCCCTGTTTATCAGTTCTTCAGCCTGCGGGCGCAGGTCTTCAAAAGTGCCCTTCTTTACACCACACTTACCTCTGTGATGAATGATCAGCGCGCACTGTTCAGCTTGTATCGTCTCATGACCGCACACATCCACCAGCGATTCTATCACCCAGTCAAATGTGTTTACATCATCATTCCACACGATCAGGTTATGGTGTTCCGCTTCCAGCAAGTCGGTATCCCGGTGCTCCTCGCTTTGCCATTGTATACCCGGAAGATGTTCTCTTTCACTGTCCATACTGCAAAAATACGAAATTAGTATTATAGGCAAAAAATCCCCTCCTGAATTTATTCTACCGTCAGCGCCATCTTACCCCCATACCTCATCCGGTTAAATGTCCCCGAATCGTTGGCGTCGGCCGGGTCCTGCTCTATCACCAGCACTCTGGCAGTGTCAATCGGGTTCCCGCTTTCAGATACTATCGTCACCTGCAGATGGTACTGTTCCAGTATATCCAGCGCATCCTCCAGCGATAAACTGGTTACACTCGGCACATCAAATTCTTTGTTCCCTTCTACCCTGCCTATCACCAGGCTTATTTTACTTCCCTGCGGTATCTTCTTCCCCAGCCACAGCTTGGTACCGTTATATAGTTCTTCCAGCACTGTGCCGGGTTCATTGCTTGCCCGGTAGCTCGTGTCGCCCAGCAGCAGCTTGTTATTCCGCAGTTGCATTTTCGCGCTCCCCAGCGATAGCCCCACCAGGTTCGGTAATGTTATTTTCAGCGGCACCGTCCTGTTCACAGTCAGGTATACCGTCCGCCCCAGCTTCACTACAGCGCCGCTGTCGGGTAGTTGTTTCAGTACAGCTAATGGCGCCAGCATCGGATCGTAAGCCGAATCCACACTCACCTCAAAACGCATCGCTTTCAGTTGCACCATGGCCGCAGGCAGCACCTTGCCGCTCACGCCGGGCGTGGTCACCTCCCGCCCATGACGGGTTATTTTATGTAGTAATACAAAGAATGACAGAAAAAGCGCCGCACACAGCAGCAACACAATGCCGAGATGGAACAGGAATGGTCTTCTCGAAAGTAGGGTCATAACGGTCAGATGTGGGCAACTGTCTCCCTTACATTGGTCTTGTTCAGGTACTGCTCCCAGTCCTGGAGCGTATTCCCTTTCAGCACCCGCGGAAATTTGCTCATCGCACCCTCCTTACCTTTTTCACGCAGATAGCCAATGAATGTATTCGCCGGCAGTATTTCCACAAATATTTCCCGCAGTGCCGATGTCCGCTCCACTTCGTAGTCGTCATTAAGCTTACACAGCGTTTCGTCCAGCATCGTTTTCAATACACCGGGATTCACATCTGTATTGTCGCAGCCTATATACCACTGGTGTGCAAATAGATTATTATGTTTCAACCCCGCCACAGTAAATTCACAGATAGTGATATTCAGTTTCTTCGACACCGTCTCTATGGCCTTGTTCATGTTGTCTACAGACAAGTGCTCACCGCAAAGGCTCAGGAACTGCTTCGTTCTTCCTACGATGGCTATTTCATGTTCTTTCGCGTTCGTGAACCGCAGCACATCGCCTATCAGGTACCGCCATGCGCCGGAGCAGGTGCTGATGATCACAGCATACTCTACCCCCTCCTGCACTTCATGTACCAGCACCGTCTTCGGATTCTTTTTCAGATTGCCTTCTTCGTCAAAGTTATCAGCCGTAAAGGGGATGAACTCAAAAAATATACCCGTATTCAGCACTAATTTTATTCCTGCTCCCGGCCTCGCCTGGAAACCGAACGACCCTTCCGATGCCATATAGGTTTCTATGAATGTCACCGGCTTGCCCCACACTTTCTTAAAGCTTTCGCGGTACGGCTCTATCGATACCCCGCCATGTATATACACACTTAGATTAGGCCATACCTCATGTATGTTCTTCGCTCCGTAGTGTTTTATTACTCGCTCCAGTACTATCTGCACCCATGCCGGCACCCCGCAGATGATGCCCACATCCCACTGGTTCGCCTTCTCTACTATTAATTTTATCCTGTCTTCCCATTTATGCCTTTTCGATATCCGCTGCCCCGGCTTATACAGCAGCGACGACATCCATCGTGGCATGTTCTTCGCGCTGATGCCACTCATATCGCCCTCATAGTATTCACCCTTTTCAAACAGTGATGTAGTACCCCCCAGCATCAGTATCCCTTTTTCAAAGGCCACCGGCCGTATCCTGAAGTTGGCCATACTGTACAACTGCTTGAAACCCACCTTCTTTATAGACTTTATCATATCCTGCGTCACAGGTATATGCTTGCTCGCTGTTTCCGATGTTCCGGAGCTCAGTGCGAAATATTTTACCTTCCCCGGCCACGTCACATTTTCCTCCCCTTCCTGGCAGCGGTGCCACCATTCGCTGTGCATCTCTGTATAGCTGTGCACAGGTACTTTCTCTCTGAATGCAGTTACAAAATCTATTTCTTTACTGAGCGTCTCTCCAAAACCATAATGTTTCCCGAACGAGGTATATTGCCCTCTTTCCAGCAGTTGGCGCAGCGCATGCCGCTGATAAGTTTGGGGTGCTGCTACCGGTAGGTTGAATTTTTTCCGAAGTTGTAGTGAACGAGCTATTAGGTTACCTAATATGGCCATTGATACTCTTTGCTTTTATTAAGATTTGAGTGGCAAATTTACATATTCCTTCGTTAGGAACGTTGACAAAATAAATTCCAACATATTGCGAAGTTATATTTCTTTTTTATCAGGCGTATCCCGATAGCTATCGGGAGCGAATAGCGACCTATTCAAAGACTTTTATAACGAAATAAAAATGGAACAGAACAAGTAAGATGATGGAATTTAATTTGTCATCGTTCCTTAATACAATGGTAAGTAATTTTTTTAAATATACACCCGCTTATGATAACTTCTTATTCTTCTGATAGTTATTCCAAAGCCGATCCCATCTTTCTACTTTCTACTAAGTACTAAAGACTTTCTACTTTCCACTTTTAGGTTTTAATTTCTCACTTTTCACTTACTACCCATTCCATATCTCCGTCTCTGAATCCTGTACATGCGTCACCGCGTCCGTTACCGTATAGCTGATAGATATGTTGCTGTTGATTGTGTATACCGATGTAGAGTAGATATACCCCGCCCCTGATATTATTTTACCCTGCACAGTTTGTGGTAGTATCGTTATCGTATCGCGCGATATCGTAGCCACTACTGCTACACTGATCAGGTTATGCAGGTTCATTATATTCACCTGGTTGAAGCTCGGCCCTACCGCCACGCTCACGCTGAACTGTGCCGGCTCTGTTATGCTCGCCGTAGTATTGGTCACGCCCCAGTTCCCTATGAATTTTGCGCGTGCTGCCGTCTGGCAGTTTGTCCCTTCAAATGCGTCCGTACAGGTACAATTGCCGCCGCCGCAGGTGCCGCCATTATAGCACACCACACCACTGCATTTATCCTTGCTGCACGATATATAGACGACCATAAAGAATGTCGCCACAGCAGCCATCGCCGACGTAAGTATTGTTTTGATAGTGTGTCTCATAGTTACTAATTCCTTACGAAGTTAATAATAATCCTCACATCAATAAAAAGCCTGCCGACGGGGACCTCTTCGTATAGCGGTTTGTTGTTATCGTCTATCAACGTTGTAATTCAGTTCAGCTACCCGCTGGGCAGGGTTAATAATTCTGCTCATATTTTAGCTAATTTGCTCTGCCAAAACCACTTTACTAACTGCACGAATAAAAAACTTCCCGCGCATATTGCTGACTACTTAGTCAAATGTGACCCACGCTATTTTCCCTACTGTACTTTTCCCATCCCGCTCTTCGATCAGAGTAGCATAAACATTCAGATCTTTGTTAAAATCAGATGACTGTATATAACAGTAGGTGGCAGCGCTTCCATCGTCGGGCTTACCAAAAAGGAAAGACTTATCAATTTTAGGATCATTCAGTTGATAGCACATTGTATTCGTCTTAGATATTTTTGCGACGGTCTTTCTTTTCTCCTCGTCTTCATCTTTTTCTGAGTTAGATGGCAGATCATTGAAGATCACATAACGGTTTTTGCCGGTATAGATATAGTCGTAAGACATGAATTGATTATCATCAGTTTTATTGCCTATTGCCTGCGGATATTGAAAGACGCCATTGCTCCTCCCTGCCATATAAAGTATAGGCAGTGTACCATCTGCCTGCTGTTTTTTAGCTATTGCATAACCGCTGAGCTCTTCGCCCGACTGCGACAATTCAGCTACCCCTACCGGGCCCAGGTAGCTTTTAATGCTGGTATGACCATGTTGGATTCCGTTTCCCATATTATAATTTCTCCTCTCCGTTACATTAGTAAGGTCTTCCATAAGTATGGTCATGGTGTTGTCCTTATTCAAAACCATGTTCTGAGGCACACCGTCAAATTCATAATCCTTATCAATATTCTGTTTACCATAGGCATCTACTTTAGCCGCTATCACTGGTTTCGTACTTTCCAGTTTCAATGATTCCGGATCTATAATGCTGAGCAGCGTAATACAGGAAACTTCTTTTTTGTAATAGTAGCCTATTGGGTCATTACCCCAAACAATATTCGCCAACGGTCCTGAATTGTGATAGGTAACAGTCATAAGCGCTATCTTGTTAGTGCTGTGGTTATACAGCATCACTGATTTGGTATCATTAAAGTCATTAGATACTTTGATCTGTGCATGAGTGAACTTTGTTTCTCCCACATTTACCCTCGAAACAATGACGGCCGGATTGGCATCTTCATCAGCTTTTCCGTTAAACCCATAGGTGGCAATGAAAACGCGCTTGTCACTGTCTACAGATGCACCTATATATCTCAGCGACTTGAACTTGCCCTGTGGCGAATCGTATAACACGGTATTCAACACTTTATGAGCGCCGTCATAATGCACTACTTTTATCCTGTCCTTACGGTCATTTGCCAGGCCATCAAAATATATTACCGCATAGCAGTTGGAATTAGGGTCTTTTTCAACAATAATATCAGGTATATCTGCATTGCCAAAAGCTATCTTGTAACCTGCTAAAAGGCTGACTCTTGGTAACCCTCCCAACTTAGCCTCTCCCATCTTTGCTCCGTTATTCGGGTTTATCTGCATACGGTAAAGTATCGGCTGACGGTCGTCGGCAGCCATAACAAACAAGACCGGTTGTCCATTGATCTCATGAAGGCCTACTATCTTTGTTTGCTTCATCTTACCTGCATCCCAAAGATTACTCTCCAGGGTGTGTGAAGCTATTTGCTTCCGTTGCTTATTGTATACAGTTACTTCAAGCCCATCTTTCCTTGTGCTGTGAAAGTAGAAGGTATTGCCGTTCTTTAACTGCAACAATTTGTTCCACCCAAAATCAGGCTCGTCAAATTCTGCGCTTTTCTCCACATGAAATTGTTGTGCGGTAAGCGCGCACACATGCAGCAGCAGAGCCGAAATGAAAATTATCTTTTTCATAATTTGTTACACCTTTAATGGTTAGAGTGCAATATAATTCATAATGCTTAAGCTATTCTTCTTGACCGCTCTGGTTAGATATAGCACTCCACCACGCTGTGCAGAATTTGCCATCATACATCAAGTGAGTAGGGTTTGTAATCTCATGCTTTCACTTTATTCTGTTTATAAACAATTTTTCATTCCGAAAAAAAGATACCCACAAATTTCGTGTCCGCTGAAACCCTTTGCCACATTACGTTCCGTCAGATTTTGTGTCATTTTTTGTGGATAAGTATGGTTTTTTCTTAATGCTTTTTATTTTTTTCGCTTTAGCTTTGTAACCCCTCAAAAATTAGGGGTCATTTCACGCTAAAAAACAACAGATCATGAACAAGGAACAACAGAACAAAGCAAAGAATCTTTATTTCCAGACAGGCCTCAGCGTCGCAGAGATCGCTGATTTTCTCGAGATGCCGCGTCGCACGCTCCATTATTGGATACGCGAGCAAAGCTGGGATGTCCTCAAACTGTCAGCCGCAGCCATGCCCATACTCATTACAGAGAATGTATACCAGGTGCTCGCCCGGTATACCAATCAGTTGTTATCAGAGGAGGCCAGAGACGTGCCCGTCACCGTAGCTGATGCCAACGCCATATACAAGCTCACAATGGCAGTCTGTAAGCTCAAAAGCCGTACTACCCTCAACGAGAACATGCAGATGCTCACTTGCTTTGCCGAAAGCGTGCAAAGTAAGTCCCCACAGATGGCAGAGGCCCTCTCTCCATATATCGATGAGTACCTCAAAGCCGGTGCCTCAAACAGCGAGAGGTTTATGCCCGCCCGTCCGCTCTCGCACGAAGAGGATATGCCGGAAGCAGAAGCCACCGGCGCCGATGTAGCCGCATCACAGAAAGAGGCAGGGGTTGCTAATGCTTCCGGTATATCACCTGAGCAGATGGAGGCGGAGATCATACAGTGTTTGGAAGTCTTAAAAACATCCGAGCCACCTATGGCTCCTGAGTTGTTACGCGACTTCCCCGACTACTATCGCCACAATCGTGAAGAGTTCAGGGAGCATCTGCGGCAGCAGTTGGTCGCCGCCTGATAGCGCAAATTGCTGCGCAAAAACTGTGCAATAGTTATCCACATTTTTAGCTTAAAATATTGATTTTCAACACCAATGTGAGCAATAAAAAATGCGGCAATTATTGCAGGAGTGTATTCCAATTATTTGCTTTATTTACATAAATTCATAGTATGCTCCAGCGGAGCTACCGCTTTGTAGTAAAATTGCAACAAATATCTTGCTTTGCCCGCCGAAGCTTTTTCAGCGAAGGCGGGCCCCGTAGCGGGCTATCCAATTCGCGAAAAATTGAATTACCTGCTACTACAGTCTATCTATAAAACGATACTTTGAGATAACTTAATTTCGCATCATGGACGCTAAGCAATTTTGAACGGATGATACTGTTGGTCACAGAGGTGTTTGATGTGAAGAACGCCCTCCGTTGAACGTAATGTTCCAAAAGCACTCCATACGTTCGGCGTCAGCCTCCGACTACGTAGCAGTGGTCGCAAATCTCCGGATTTGCAACATGAGCAATAACGGTTCTGCTTTAAACCATGCCTTTACTCGCTTATCATGAAACGGACAAACAATGTACTATCAGGCATTTCAGCCCCGGCCGCTATCGCATTTTTTCACTATTTTTATATCCTCAAAAAACAACTGTTATGCCCACACGCACCACTACATATATTACCGCTATCACCCTTTTATTGAGTACAGCGTTTACAGCCTCCGCCCAGGACAAAAAAACATCGCCCGCGGTCCGGGGATCATCAAAAGTGCGTACCCTGCTCATGCCCGATTTTTACCACTTCACCCCCGTCGTCAGCAACGATACTACCTTCCGCTACGAGCTGATCGGCAGGGACAATAAGTTAGTTAATATTGCTTTGATCAGCCGCATCGACGATGCAGCAGGCATTTCCTATGTGAAAAGTTATTTCCTGTCTGCTTATAAAGCTGGCAGCACCATAAGCCCGCCATACCTGTCACAAAAGATCACCTTCTGGGATCGCCTCTCAAAAGACTCATGGCTCAAGGTCGATCAATTGAATCCGAAGAATAACCAATGTGATGTAAAGGAATATCGCAGCAAGATTGTAAGGCAGGAGCAGGTATCAGTTATGAACCCGGCCACCGGACAGAAGGAACCACTGATCATCAAATACTTTAAAACAGTCACTAGCGGGGCCGGCAATACACCCCATGCACACACACACGCTCATTAACAACAGATGAACCTCAAACGGAAACTATTGATCTCGGCATTGCAGGTAGTGTTGCTCGCAATGCTGCTATATATGTTCCCGCGTCATTCCGGCCTCACCGCTCTGTACGATCGGTTGGCATTTTACCCATTCCAGTCGTTGCGGGTTATGGTATTCAGGTTCGTCCCGATCAGCATCGGTGATGTGTTGTATATCTTGGGTGGTACCTGTTTGCTGGTCACGTTTTGCCGGTGGCTGTATTGCCTGGTCAGGTTCGGTAGTCACAAGTTAAAGCTCGCTGCATCACTGCTCAACACCGTGAACGCAGTGCTCTTTGTCTACCTTTTTTTCTTGTTAGGCTGGGGTGCCAACTATTACAAGCAGCCGCTGGGCAAGTCATTGGGGCTGTTCCTGGCCTATGATAGTAGCAAAGCGAACCGCCGCAAGGCCGACTCTACTACCCTCATTGCGTTCAATGAGTTTTTGGTGGGTCAGTTAAACGCCTGCGCCCCAGGTTATCATTACCGGTCGTTAAGGGAGGTGAACAGTAGTGCAGGCAAGTACTATTCCGCCTGTACCGATAGTAAGGTGAAGGCCTATGGTTTGGGCATAAAGCCCTCGTTGTTTGGCTACTTCCTGGAGCGCATGGCCATACAGGGGTACTACAACCCCTTTACCGGCGAGGGGCAGATCAATGCAGACCTGCCTTGCTTCCTGCTGCCATTTGTGGTTTGCCACGAGATGGCCCACCAGGCAGGCATAGCTGCCGAGGGCGATGCTAACCTTATGGCTTACGCCCTCTGTACCGCCAGCGGCGATAGCCTGTTCCGCTATTCCGGCTACATCTGCCTCTGGGAATATGCCAATGGTCGCCTGTTCAGAAGAGACTCTGCAGTGGCTAACGGCTTTGAGGCAAGACTCAATAAATTGACGAGAGCCCACCTCGATACGCTCGACCAGCTAAGCCGCAAATATGATAACGGCATAGCGCGGTATGGTACGGACCTGTATGATGATTACCTGAAGATGCAACACCAGCACGAGGGGATAAAGAGTTATGGCAATGTCATCAGCAGTGCATGGCAGTTGGAGGTAAACCGGTCAGCCGGCATAAGGAGTATCATCCATGTCCCCTGACGCGGCCTACCCTCTGAATTCGCCCCATACACCGCGTAGTGTGTCTGCTATCTCGCCCAGGGTACAGAGGTTTTCTACCGCGGCTATCACTGCCGGCATCAGGTTTTCGTTGGTAGAGGCAATGGCTTTGATGCGGGCCAGGCAGGCGTTCGCGACTTCGTTGTCCCGCTCTGCGCGCAGCTTTGCCAGCTTTTCAGATTGCTGTATGCGTATAGAGTCGTCTATTTTGAAGCCTGGTGGTTTGCTCATTTCGGCAGAGGTGAATTTGTTCACCCCTACTATGATCTTGCTGCCGTCTTCTATGGCCTGGTTATACGCGTATGCCGACCGTGCAATTTCGTCTTGCATGAAGTGCTGCTCTATCGCTTTTACAGAGCCGCCTATTGCATCGATCTTGCCTATCAGCTTCCACGCTGCCGCTTCCACGTCGTTGGTAAGGCTTTCTACATAATACGAGCCGGCCAGCGGGTCCACAGTATCGGTAGCGCCGCTTTCAAAGGCAAGTATCTGTTGCGTGCGCAGGGCTATGGATGCGGCCTCCTCGGTGGGCAGTGACAGTGCCTCATCATAGCCGTTGGTGTGCAGCGACTGGGTACCGCCCAGCACTGCCGACAGGCCCTGTAGCGCCACGCGCACTATGTTGTTCTTAGGCTGTTGCGCGGTAAGTGTGCTGCCTCCTGTCTGTGTATGGAAGCGCAGCATCTGTGCGCGCGGGTCCGTAGCTCCCAACGATTGGGTAATGGTCGCCCACATCCTGCGCGCCGCCCTGAACTTCGCCACTTCTTCAAAGAGGTTGTTGTGCGCGTTGAAGAAGAACGACAGTCGTTGTGCAAAGACATTTATATCAAGGCCCTTGGCAATGGCTGCCTGCAGGTAAGCCTTACCATTAGCCAGTGTAAAGGCAAGTTCCTGCACGGCATTGGCTCCGGCTTCGCGTATATGGTAGCCCGATATGGATATGGTATTCCACTTCGGTACTTCCTTGCTGCAATACTCAAATATGTCGGTGATGAGCCGCATGGATTGTGCGGGCGGGTATATATAAGTGCCCCGGGCGGCATACTCCTTGAGTATGTCGTTCTGTATAGTGCCTGATATTTTACGGATGTCAGCGCCCTGCTTTTTGGCCAATGCTATGTAAAAGGCGAGGAGTATGAAGCCCGTGGCATTGATGGTCATGGACGTGGAAATGTCGCTCAGCTTTATGTCTTTGAACAGCAGTTCCATATCCTGCAGTGAGTCTATGGCTACGCCTACCTTGCCTACTTCACCCTCAGACATGGCATGGTCAGAGTCATAGCCTATCTGGGTCGGCAGGTCGAACGCTACGGACAAGCCACTAACACCCTGGCTCAGCAGGAAGTGGTATCGTTTATTCGATTCCTCTGCCGTACTGAAGCCGGCATACTGCCTCATGGTCCACATACGGTCGCGGTACATGGCTGCATGTATGCCCCTGGTAAACGGGAATTGTCCTGGCTGCTCGTCCATCTTTACCGGCTGGCAGTAGAGTTCATTGATTACGATGCCTGCGTCAGTTGTGATTGTTTTTCCCATCGTCGTATTGGTGTTGATGAATTAGGTAGCTCGCTGGCTGTTATAACGATCCGTAGGAAAGTACGCGTCGTACCTCTTCGTTGATGATGTGCAGCGCCACATCAGATGGCAGTTCGCCATCGCCCTCGGCCTTTAGTACATAGTCGAGTATGCGGGCATGCAGTTCCTTGGCCGATGCATCCGGGCTCAGCGACCGGCTGATGTGATGCACCATATTTATTTCCTGCTCCTTTACGTTCTTCACCGTTTCCCAAACGTTTTTAGAAACGTAGATCTGTTGGGAAAGATTATGCTCAAATTCAGCGCGTATCGTGATCACTATTGCCTGCTGCATGTCCTGCACCGTCATAGAGGCGTCGTATAGGCGGGGTATCATTTGCCGTGGGCTGATGCGCTCTATGAAAAGTACCAGGCGCTCATATGCCTGTAGTCTTAGGCGCAGCGTTATATCCTGCGCATCCTGGAAGAGCGCCAGTTGTTTGCGCTGGTTCTGCGCCAGCAGGAACTTCTGCACGATCAGGTAGCTGCTCATGAGCACTATCAGAGCAGGTAAAGTATATTTAAGTATTTCGAGTAGTGTTTGTGTTATATCCATGACGCGGCAAAAATAAAACGTTTTTTATGGAGTATGTGGCATAATTTTTAATAGACATTAGTAAAACACTGTCAACTATGGAAAAGCATGAAGCTATCAATGAGGTCCTGAACGACCTGGTAAAGATAAATAACGACCGTATTGCGGGATATGAAAGAGCCATTAATGAATCTAAAGATCTGGATATAGACCTTAAAGCCACATTTGATGGCATGATCAGGCAAAGTAATCAGTTTAAACGTGAACTTACGGATAAGATTCTCCGGCACGAGGGGGCAGTAGAAGATGAGACCACTACTACCGGTAATATCTACAGGGCATGGATGGACATTAAATCTACGTTCACCGACAGCGACCGCCATTCTATCCTGGAGGCATGCGAATTCGGAGAAGATGCCACCCAGCGTGCCTATGACGCCGCCCTCACCGCAGATGGCCTCACAGATCCGGATTTACGCAATTTGATTACAGAGCAGCAGGCAGAATTGAAAAAGTCACATGACCTCATCAAAAGCCAGCGGGAAGCGCACCAGTTGCTAAAGCAGTAAGCATTCACACCAGTCACATTACCAATAAATAATCTCACATTTTTAATCTTATTTTATGAACACCCAACCTGATAATAATAATAATGAAGTAAAGGAACCTATACCCTTTATGAATACGCTCACCACCTGCGTGAACAAAGCAGTCAAGAACGGTTATACCGACAATTTCAAAGTAACGAAGCAGGGATTGATCTCATCTGCGAAGGAGAAAGCCTATGCTCCTGTAGATGTTAAGATCATCGACTTCTTCCGTTTTGAGGGCCAGTCAGATCCTGCCGACAATGCCATCATGTATGTCATAGAGACTACAGATGGTGCTAAAGGCACGCTAATAGATGCCTATGGCACCTATGCTGATGAAACTATTAACAAGTTCATGTCGGAAGTGGAAGAGATCAATAAGAAGGAGAAGGCAGCTTAGTTATGCCTCTACCGGGAAGAATAATCTGAATTCAGCGCCGGCCATCGGTTTACCATCGGCGATCACGTATCCCTCATGGTTAGCCATAATGCGCTGGCAGATAGCCAACCCTATTCCCTTGCCTTCATATTCCGAATCCTCATTGTGGAGGCGCTGGAATATGCGGAACATTTTGGTGATAAATTGGTTCTCGAACCCGATACCATTGTCGGCACAAACGATGCGGTAGAACTTTTTCTCTGACAAATTTGGATTGATATTGATCAACTCTTTACCCGTTGCGATCTCGCAACTTATGGTTAGCACAGGCGTCACATTGTCTTTTGTGAACTTTAACGAGTTGTCCAGAAGAGCTTTGAACAATATACTTAACTGGTGCCCGTAACCATCAATAACCGGCAATGATTGAATGTCGATAGAAGCATGTTTATCCTTTATCCGGTCATCGATGTCGATTAAGATGAATTGCAGTGTCCGGTTCAAATCTACCGGTTTCTTCTCCTCCCCTATCTTAATAAGGCTGGTTAGGCTCATCAGGTCGGATATGAGCGACTGCATACGACCCGCAGAACTATTAATTCGGCTTAAAGTCAATGTATGCTCATCGTCGGTTACAGTGTCCTTTTTATAGACGAGCATGTTGGTAAACACCTGTATCTTCCTCAGTGGCTCCTGTAGGTCGTGTGAGGCAGCATATGCAATTTCCTTCAGCTCGTCGTGCGACCTTCGAAGATCAATGATCTTTGCCTGCAATTGTTGCTGGTAGCGCATTCTGCCCCTTAGTTCTTTGATCATTATGAAGAACAGTATCAGCGTGACTGCGCAAAATATGACCAGCAGGTATATCAAAGTACGGCTGGTGAGCTTTTCATAAAACTGTTCATTCTTAAACCTTTCCTGCAGCAGTTTATTTTCTATAGTGAGGGTGCCATTTAACCGTGAAGAGAACTCTTTCATTAACTCCCTGCTGTCGTAGTAGTATTTAGACGGTGTCATAGATCTGGCAGTATCGATGTAAACCAGGTTTTGCCTTACAGCAGCAATGCGTATTGCCGCGCTGCCTTTTACCAACGCCATATTACGTATCTGGTCGGGGTTATCACTGGTTATAGCGCTTATCTGGCCTATCAATGAGTATATACTGTCGATAGCGTTATTTACAAATCTCACATACATGGTATCCTTAGTCAGCATATAGCCACGCTCTCCCCTGTCAATATCTCTCAGGTGCAGTTCCGTCTTCATTATCTTTTTTATGACTGAATTTGTATGGTCGACCTGGTCTGAGTATTCAGTGAAGGTAGTGAAGCGGGCCATGGAGAAAAGAGAGAGTGCCACCATGGAAATGAAGGATATACAGAAGGCAATAATGATAATCGTTTGTCTCTTTCTCATGGATACAATTCAAAGCTACATGTTGTGGAACAAATTCCTCATTGTTTTATAAAATACAACGTACTAAGGGCGTAATGAAAAAAATATAAGTAAATACATAACTACATAATGCAACAGTAAAATATTATCTTACAAATATAATACTAAATATTTGGCAAACGATAAAGTTTGGCGTTAAGGTTGCCTTATAACAATAAGATAAAGAGCACACTATGATAACGCAGCAACAGTCTCAGAGACAACAACTAAGAATCCTGCCACAGCAAATACAATTGCTGAACCTGTATTTTCTAAACTCATTAGAGCTACAACAACGGATAAAGAACGAACTGGAAGAAAATCCTTTTTTAGATACCCAGGAGGAAAAGCCAGCCGATGAAGCTGATACTAAGTTGACGAAGGAAAGTTCGCAGGATTTTGAATCGTCTGAAGAACACATGTATGATGATCGTCCAGATTACAAATCGGACTATCAAAACTATTTTGACTCGGACGTAGCGCCAAATGCTGCAATAGTAAACGTCACTACATTCAAGGAAGATGCTATACAGCAGTTGCATATGCTGGAGCTAAGTAAGGAAGACCAGGAAACTGCGGAGTACCTGATAGATATACTCAGCCCGCAAGGACTCATGGATCGTCCATTGGATGAAGTAGCTGATGATATGTCTTTTCATTTCCAGAATGTAATTACTGAAGAAACGATAAAAAGAGGACTGGCGATTGTGCAATCGCTTGACCCGATTGGCATAGGGGCCGTTAGCATCCAGGAATGCCTGCTGATACAGCTACGCGCTATGAATGTGAAAAGGCCGGACGTAAAATGCGCTATAAACCTGCTGGAAAACCACTTTAACGACCTGATGCACCGCCAGTTTGAAAAGTTGCACCATACGCTAAAAGTAGACGATGACGAACTGAGGGTGGTACTGAACCTGATAGGCAGCCTTAAATTTTACCCTGTGACCGAAATATCCCGCCACGACCCAAAGAACACCATAATACCTGATTTCATTATCACTAATTATGGCGATACCGTGCAAGTGACCCTGTTTTCAAGCCGGGCAGGCTCTGTGTTCGTGAACCAGTCGCTGCATGACCAGCTTGCCAACCAGATAAGCCAGAAAGATAAGACGGCCAGCCAATACGTAAAAAGCAAACTCAGCAGCGCCCAATGGTTTGTAAATGCTGTGAAGCAACGGGAAGATACTATGATGCGCATCATGCAATGTATAGTAGAAATGCAGCGTGAGTACTTTATAGAAGGAGATATCCGTTTTCTGAAGCCTATGGTACTGCGCAATGTGGCAGAAATGTCGGGGATGGATATATCTACTATCTCCCGTATAACGGGCAATAAGTATGCGGAAACACATTTTGGCCTGATCTATCTGAAAGACCTGTTCAGCGAAGGCATAGCCGATAAGAAAGGCGACGTGATCAGCAATAAAGTAATACAATCTGTGATAGGTGAGGCTATAGAATCTGAAGATAAGAAGCACCCATATACCGATCAGCAATTAGTGAACCTCCTGGCTCAAAAAGGATATAATATCGCCAGGCGCACGGTAGCTAAATACAGAGAACAAATGCAGGTGCCGATAGCGCAGATAAGAGCTGTATGGGCATAAAAGCCTGACACGCCTTACTGTAATAATGATTATATTTGACACACACCCTTAAACATACATAACCAAAGCATATGCATAAAATACTAGTAGTTGATGATGATAATGATATGTGTTTGCTCCTTACCCGTTTCCTTACCCGGAACGGGTATGTAGTAGCCAGCGCTAATAGTGGCCAGGCAGCTATAGACTGGATGAAAAAAAACAAGCCCGACCTTGTTTTATGTGATTTCAGGCTGGATGATATGACCGGAGTACAGTTGCTTGGTAAGATCAAAGAAACCCATCCGCAGGCATCGGTCATCATTATTACCGGCTATAGTGATGTAAAAGACGCGGTGGAAGTGATGAAACTGGGCGCGTTTGATTATGTAACAAAACCACTGTTCCCTGACGAAATATTGCTGACCATCAAGAAAGCGCTGTCAGAAGATGCTAAGGATAATAGTAGTTCACCCAAGCAAAATGCTGGTACACCGTCCAACTCATCTGTAAAAACTAAAGGTAACGGAGGTAACAGCAATTATATTACCGGCGACAGTCCTGAATTTGCTACTATAGTAAAACAGATAGACCTGGTAGCCCCTACTAACTTCAGTGTGATCATCTATGGTGAAAGCGGAAGCGGAAAGGAAGAAATAGCCCAACAGATACACCAAAGAAGCAAGCGGGCAGGCAAACCCTTTGTTGCGATAGATTGCGGCTCATTATCTAAAGAGCTGGCAGGCAGTGAACTTTTCGGCCACGAAAAAGGAGCGTTTACCGGCGCATTGAACCAAAAGATAGGCAGCCTGGAAATTGCTCATGAAGGAACCATATTCCTTGATGAGATAGGTAATCTTTCATATGACATCCAGGTATCGCTTTTGCGGGTGGTACAGGAACGCAAAATAAGGCGTGTGGGCGGCAATAAAGACATTGACATAGATGTCCGCATAATTATAGCGAGCAATGAAAAACTCTGGGACGCTGCACGTGCAGGGAAATTCAGAGAAGACCTTTACCATCGTTTTAACGAGTTTAGTATAGATGTACCTTCATTACGTGAACGCAAACAGGACATTATGCTCTTTGCCCGTCACTTCCTGAAACTTACAAATGCCGAATTGGGCAAGGATGTAAAAGGCTTTACCAAGGAAGTGGAAGACGTACTGAACAATTACATTTGGTACGGTAATCTTCGCGAATTAAAGAATGTGATAAAAAGAGCTACCCTACTCACCGACGGCGACCTTGTAGAATCAAAGTCATTGCCCTTTGAGATCAATAATTTTTATAAGCTTCAGTTCGAATCACCAACCACCGCTCCTGCCAGTAAAACAGAGGCTATATCTACCAGCAGTCCTGTACCGTATGAAAATAAATTGAAAAGCGCGAACCTGGACGCAGAATACGAAGTGATCCTGGACGCACTGAAACAGTCTAATTTCAACAAAAGCAAGGCTGCGAAACTATTAAACGTTGACCGGAAGACATTGTATAATAAAATGCGGCAGTTCAAAGAGTTTAATATGGATTAGCCCTGACAACATGGACACACAAATACCTGAAATAATTGCCGGTAATGAAGGAAAAAAGGAAATATTGGACAGCGCCATTTTGAATAGCATTTCGAACGGAGGACCTTCCCTAGTTGCCGTCATCAGAATGCCTGATATGAAAGTGCTTTTTGCAAATGACACTTTTAAATATTACCTCGGGTACTCAGTAAATGAAACGGCAGATCCAATTTTCCACTTTACAGACGTGTTGGTGAACGACCAAACTGCCAGGCTGCTATATCAATTCAGTTTTGTGAAGAAGGATATGGCTTCCCGATCGCGTTTTGTTATCTATCAACTAAAAAACAAGAATGGGGAAATAGCCCCATTCTATTTGTATGCCGCACCTATACCTTCCGACGATCCTGATGAGCAATTGTATCACCTGGTGATGCACCCGGACCTATCGAAATGGAAGATGCCTTTTACCTCTTTTAATACACATGAGTTATTCCTGGAACAATTTAACAGCGAGGATTTCGGCACTTTTGAATGGCTAATATCTACTGATAAAATTTTCTGGTCGGTAGGCATCTATCATATTTTCGAAGTGGACGAGAACTTCCACGATCTAAAAATGGATTTTGGCTTTTCTTTTGTTCATCCGAGTGACAAACAACGGGTAAGTATTGCCGTCAAAGATTGTTTTGATAAAGGGAGCGAACTTCGAGTAGAATTCAGAATCATTACTGCCCTAAAGAAGATAAAAACAATTAATTGCCTGGGCAAGGTGATCAAGGACATTGATGGAAACCAGGTAAAACTAGCGGGCAGCTTACGCGATGTTACCGGCCAACGGCTGATAGAAAATAGCCTTAAAAATAAAGTAGAGGAATTAAACCACACAAATAAGGAACTCGAGGAATTCGCATATATTGCGAGCCACGACATGCAGGAGCCCCTTAGAAAGATCACTACATTCAGCGACCGGCTACACGACAAGTACAAAGACGTATTGACAGGAGATGGCGCTATGTACCTCGCCCGCATGACTGCTTCCGCAGAAAATATGCGCAACCTGATCAATGATCTTCTCGATTTCTCGAGGGTATCTAAAAATACGCTCCCCTATGAACGAGTGGACCTCAATGTTATCCTTCAGCAGGTAAAGACCGATCTTGAACTCATCATTGAAGAAACAGGCACTGTTATTACTTCCGGTGAATTACCAGTAATTGACGCCATTCCTTCGCAAATGAAACAGTTGTTGACTAACATTATTAATAACGCTATTAAGTTTCATAAAGAAGGCGTAACGCCTATAGTGAACGTTGTTGCTGAGGCAGCTAATGATAAGACCGACCGCAAGGAAAACTTACCAAAGGACATAGATTACTGTAGAATAGAGATCACCGACAATGGGATCGGGTTTGAAGACGAATATGCTACCCGTATCTTCCAGGTATTCCAGCGTTTGCACGGAAAATCAGAATATCCCGGCTCGGGCATAGGATTGGCTATCTGCAAAAAGATAGTAGAGTATCATCAAGGCCTGATCTATGCTGAAAATATTGAAGGTACCGGCGCCCGTTTTGTCTTCCTTTTGCCACTACAACTACATAATACCAAAGAACAGCACTCATGAACCTCATAAACTCGACCGCCAGCATACTAATAGTTGACGATGATGAAGATGACTTTATCATTACAGGCGAATACATTAAATCAATTCCGGGAAATTCTCTTAAAACAGAATGGAGCAAAAACTACAACGACGGGCTGAAGCGACTACTCAGCGGCACCTATGATCTTTGTTTTGTAGATTACCGGCTAGGCGCGAAATCAGGAGTTGATTTCCTTAAGGAGGCAATGCACAAAAATTGCGAAACTCCCATCGTATTGCTTACCGGCAAAGGTAATTATGAAGTAGATATACAGGCCATGCAATTCGGAGCAGTGGACTATCTTATAAAAACTGATCTGTCGACCGAGAAAATGGAGCGGTGTATCCGTTATGCCCTGGAGCGCGCCGTAACGTTAAAAGCCCTCAAGTCAAACGAACGCAAGTACCGTACTATTTTTGAAAAATCGAAAGACGTAGTTTTTGTGGCTGACTATTCGCTTAACTTCAAGGATGTAAATGAAGCGATCCAAACCTTGCTGGGGTATGACAAGCAAGAAGTGATGAACACTAATCTATGCGACCTGGTAGACCAGGCACAACACAAGAAATTCCTGCAAACATCTATACAGAACCGCCATGATGTGAATGACTGGGAAGTGATACTGAATACAAAGAGCGGCGAAAAGAAATATTGTATACTCACCATTACACTTGAAGCCAGTGATAGTGATGATGATAATGCCTATCTGCAAGGCATCATACATGACATTACTAATCTAAAAAAAGAAGAGAAAGCGACCTTACAGGGCGAAAAACTGGCTGCTGCCGGAAGACTTGTACGTACTATAGCACATGAAGTGAGGAACCCGCTCAATAACATTACACTTTCTGTGGAACAAATGCAGCAAGACATCAAGGATGAAAGCCTGCAATTATACATGAACATCATAAGGCGTAACGGGAAACGCATCAATGACCTGATCAGCGAACTACTTAACACATCACGACCCTCTGAAAACACACTTGAAAAACAAGCCCTCCAGACCATACTGGACGATGTGATAGCCGCATCGATAGACCGCATGACCCTGAAACGGATAAAACTGCAACTCAGCTACCCGAACGAAGAACAGGAGATAATGGCAGACCGCGAGAAACTAAAACTAGCACTGCTCAATGTGGTCATCAACGCTGTAGAATCCATGGAAGAGCATGTAGGACAGCTTTCCATATCCGTGCAGAATAATAACAACCATGTACACCTGGTGATATCTGACAACGGATGCGGCATCAGCGAAGAAAACATTTCCCGGCTCTTTGAACCCTACTTTACGCAGAAAAGAAACGGAGTGGGGCTGGGCCTTACTTTTACCCTTAACATTTTACAGGCGCATAAAGCAAACATAGAAGTATCGTCTGAGCCCGGTAAAGGAACTACATTTACCATCAGGTTCCCGCTTGTGTGAAATATGCAGTAGTGGCACAGTTTTATTTAGTTATTAATTAAATAAAACACCACTTTTTTATGAGATCATTACTGTATATCATTGCTGTTATCCTGATCATTGGCTGGGTACTTGGAGCTTTTGTTTATAGCGCAGGCTCTATTATTCACATTCTGCTGGTGCTGGCCATCGTCTCTCTTTTGTTAGGTTTTATCAGAAGAGGTTCCGTTGATTAAGTACTTGCCAGCTACCCTGTAAAACTACTATGCGTAGCGTGCCCGGCTGGCCTTACCATTGAGCAAACTCTTTGTTGAGGTCGGCCAGGCTTATAGGTTTTTCAATGGCCATATACCGTGCGTTCTTTGGCATTTGAGGCACCGGTGGATGAAAAGCGCTGATGAGTATAAAATAGATTGACGGATTTTCCGCAGCAATAATGGGTGCAACTGCCCAACCGACGCCATCTGGCAGATTGTTATCGATAAAGAGGATATCGGGATGAAGGGCATTGATCAGTTCAGTACCCTCTTTCAATGTATGAGATACACTTACATCGTAGTGTTTGCGAAGAAAGTAGTCTTTTAATAACAGGCACAAATCCGTTTCATCATCTATAATCAGCACCTTTTTGCTACCAGACATAAATCATTCTATTTAACTATTGGTTACAGGTTGCAAAGTAAAAAACTCACCGGCCTTAAAAACCGTATGCACCACCTCCGCTTTACCGTTGCAATACTTCATAAAACAACAACTCCACGTTTAATACACTCAAAAACAATGCCGGAACTTACATTTCGCCCGGTACATTAGGGGTATGCATCCAATAACTCCGTAAAGCAGACACTGTTTTTATGAGACTTTCAAAGTTATTGGGCTTAGTAATGTATGAATTAGCACCTAATTCATAGCAGCGTTTCATTTCCTGCTCATTATTTGTGGTGCTAAAAATAATTACCGGTATTTTTTTTAGCTTACTATTTTGCTTTATTTCTTTTAACACCTCTCTGCCGTCTTTTTTGGGCATGTTGAGGTCCAGCAGAATAAAACGGGGCATTTTCGCCGCGCTTTCGTGTGCGGTCATATCCTGTAAAAAATCAAGGAGCTCCACACCGTTCTCCACAAAATGCAGCCTGTCTTTGAATCCGTTCTCCTCGAAAGCAGATTGCAAAAGAAACCGGTCGTCCGCATCATCCTCAGCTATCAATATAAAATTCTCCTCCATGCTTAAAATTGGCTCGAATAAAGGTATTATAAAAAAACGTTTTTGCAATTTTTTTTCGGCAGGAACTGACGAAAATCATGATAAAATAAAAAGCAGGGCGCGCCTATGAAACAGGAAAATAGTAATTTTGGACAAACAAACGCTGATGCCTCATTATCATTCTTTAGGAAAAATACCCCGGAAGCGGCATACCCAGTTTCGCAAACCGGATGGCACGCTATATTCTGAACAGCTTTTCAGCACGGAAGGCTTTTCATCCAATTCATCGCTGCTGTACCATACCCATGCTCCCACAAAGATCATCAGGACGGAAGATCCGATAAATGTAGCACCAGTGGCAGCGACCTCAAACATACTGAAGCACAGAAGCTTTAAGGGATTCCATATAGCACCGGAAGAAGATTACCTGAAAAGCCGGAAGACCGTGCTATTCAATAATGATGTACAGTTGACCCTTGCAGCGCCAAAGAAAGGACTAACAGGGAACGTATTTTATAAGAATGCAGATACCGATGAAGTGTTATTCATTCATGAAGGTACAGGCACACTGAAAACACAATATGGGCAGATACCGTTCGGGTATGGCGATTATGTGGTGGTACCCCGTGGTACCATCTACCAGGTAGAGTTTGACCGTGAAGACAACAGGTTGTTTATCATCGAGTCGTTCAGCCCAATTACTTTTCCTAAAAGATACCTGAGCAAGTACGGGCAACTGCTGGAAAATTCACCTTACTGCGAGCGCGACATCCGCCTGCCGCAAGACCTGGAAACAATAGATATGCAGGGAGAGTTCCTGATACAGGTAAAGAAAAAAGGTTTTCTATACCCGATTTGGTACGGGCACCACCCATTTGATGTGATAGGATGGGATGGTTGTGAATACCCCTATGCGCTGAGCATACACGACTTTGAACCGATCACTGGACGTGTACATCAACCACCACCAGTACACCAGACGTTTGATGCGCACAATTTTGTGGTATGTTCGTTTGTGCCGCGCCTGTTTGATTACCACCCCCACTCTATACCAGCGCCATACAATCACAGCAATATAGACAGCGATGAAGTACTGTACTATGTAGATGGCGACTTTATGAGCCGCAAACATGTGGAACGTGGGATGATAACCCTGCACCCGGCAGGCATACCTCATGGCCCACATCCCGGAACTGTAGAGAAAAGCATTGGTGCGAAAGAAACGAAGGAACTGGCTGTAATGGTAGATACTTTTCATCCGCTGGTACTTACGAAAGACGCAATGGGGATAGAAGATGACAGCTACATATATAGCTGGATAGAATAGCCAGCACAAAGAGGCCGTATTAACAAACAACGTCAAAAAATTATAACTCATGGGAAATACATTAACAGCAAGCCAGAAGATGACGCTGGCAAAAGATTTTCTGCCAATAAACGGCACAGACCATATAGAACTTTATGTAGGCAACGCCAAGCAGGCTGCACACTATTATAAGACAGCCTTTGGCTTCCAGTCGCTGGCGTATGCCGGACCTGAAACAGGAGTGCGTGATGTGGCATCATATGTACTAAAACAAGGTAAGATACGCTTAGTGCTGACTACACCATTGAGCTCTAAACACCCTGTATCGGAGCATATCTTCAAGCATGGCGACGGAGTAAAGATACTGGCGCTGTGGGTAGATGATGCCTACAAGTCATTTGAAGAAACTGTGAGCCGTGGCGCAAAAATATACATGGAGCCGAAGACCGTGAAAGACGAGAACGGGGAAGTAAGGATGAGTGGTATCTATACTTATGGAGAAACAGTGCACCTGTTTGTAGAGCGTAAAAATTACAACGGTGTATTCCTGCCCGGATACAAAGAATGGAAAAGCGACTACAACCCGGCAGACGCAGGGTTGCTGCATGTGGACCATTGCGTGGGTAATGTGGGCTGGAACCGCATGAACCCAACGATTAAGTGGTATGAAGACGTAATGGGGTTTGTAAATATCCTGTCGTTTGATGATAAACAGATAAACACAGAATACTCTGCCCTGATGAGCAAAGTAATGAGCAATGGCAACGGCTTTGTGAAGTTCCCGATAAATGAACCGGCTGAAGGAAAGAAAAAATCGCAGATAGAAGAATACCTCGACTTTTATGAAGGTGAGGGCGTGCAGCATATTGCAATCGCGACAAAGGATATAGTGGCTACCGTGCGCCAACTGAAAGCACGCGGAGTGGAATTTCTGAGTGCGCCGCCAAACGCGTACTATGATGAACTGCCAACCCGTGTGGGTAAAATTGACGAAGACATTGCGCCATTGCAGGAGCTGGGCATACTGGTAGACTGCGATGAAGAAGGCTATCTGTTGCAGATATTCACAAAGCCGGTGGAAGACAGGCCTACGCTATTCTTTGAGATCATAGAGCGCAAGGGTGCACAGAGTTTTGGCGCAGGGAATTTCAAAGCTTTATTTGAAGCTATAGAAAGAGAACAAGCGAAGAGAGGGAACCTATAGGTAGCGTTATAGAATGTTAGAAGAGGGTGTTTCAGAAAGTCCGGAACACCCTCTTCTTATTTGATGTGCTAAATTTTTCCACTTCAGTGAAATTTATTTGTATATATTGGGAATTATGATTTATTTTTGCAAAAGTAGACGTTGAATATTGTGACCAAATCTGAATATTTATGAAAAAGACCTTTATCCTGGCGTGCGTTGCATTGCTTGTCTCTATCACATCCTTTGCTATTGGACCAATAACCGGCACTACATTTCTTTGCACGGGATATACAGTTGCACTAACTGATATAACTCCAGGAGGTGTATGGACTAGCACCAATACATCCGTAGCTGTTATAGGCAGCGGAACAGGTGTAGTTTCTGGCCTGACTGCGGGGACGACCCTAATTTCTTACACTTTAGGCGGCAGTTTTGATACTGTTACTGTAAGGGTATATCCTACGCCCGGGGTAATTACCGGAGGAGGCACTGTATGTGTTGGATCAACGATTGGGCTTTCAGATATTGTGACAGGTGGAACGTGGAGCAATTCTTGCACAACGATTGCCACAGTAGGTCTTACAACGGGCTTTGTCACGGGTGTTTCGGGCGGTGGGTGTACTATTACTTATACTACGACGGGAGGATGCACAGCGTTAGCGACAGTAACGGTAAATCCAAAGATATTTCCGACGGTTTCAATAAGTGCGTCACCTGGCGACACGGTATGTCCTGGAACTACAGTGACTTATACTACTACTATTACTTCAGGTGGCTTTGCACCAGCATATGAGTGGGATGTGAATGGGGTTCCAGTCCCGGGCGCCACTGCATCAACTTTCAGCTTCGTGCCGTCAAATGGCAACCTGGTTGGTGTAGTTTTAATGAGTTCATTGCCTTGCGCCCTTGTTGGGATTGACTCGGCGCTGATGATCATTGACTCGCCCACCGTGACTGCAACGGCAAGCCATGCTACGTGTGGCGACCAGTATACGCTCACAGCGATTGGCGGGTTGACTTATTCGTGGGCTCCGGCCAGCAGAATGTCATGCCCTACATGTGGCACCACTACTATCAGTCCTGCCGCTACAACAACTTACACAGTAACCGGTACTGATGCCCATGGATGCACAGGCACAGATACGATCTCTCTTTACGGTAATCGTATATTCGGGCATATTACATTCGGTGGACCAACCCCGGATACCCTGGACATGAAAGTATGGCTGATACAGTACAATCCGATTGACAGTTCGATAAAAGCGCTTGACTCTATGAACACCTGCTATGTAGATAGCATTACCTACTATGAATTTGATGGCGAAGCGCCGGGCAATTATATGGTGAAGGCGAGAATGATCTATGGCGCACCTGGTACGAGCGGATACATACCTACTTATAGTTCATCAACACCTAACTGGAGCTCTGCGGCGACCGTTGCACATACAACAGCATCTGACTCGCTGCATGTTATAATGATCTATGGTACCATGCCATCGGGCCCTGGCTTCATCAGCGGTAATGTATATTTCGGTGCAGGAAAAGGTACCGGCGGTGTGGAAGCAGATGCAGGAATGCTGATGTACCTTGAAGACGCAGCTACGCATAAAGTGCTTAGCTATACTTATACAGATGATTCAGGCGCTTATTTTTTCAGCAGGATACCTAATGGCAGTTATATTATTTATCCTGAAGACTACCAGTACCTCACTACCCCATCATCTGCCATCAACTTAAATTCATCCGGTGAGCTGGTGGGCGGCATTAACTTTAAGAGGCATATTTCACCTATCTTCCAGATCACGCCTTATATAGTTGAAAATACACTTGTAGGTTCATTAACTGCTGACAACGGCATTACCATATTCCCCAACCCAACGAGCGGAGAACTGAATATTCGATGGAACGGCCAGCAGGTGGGTGCAGCAAATGTGACTATAACAGATGTTACCGGTCAAAGGGTATTTGCTTCTGATCTGAATATGACCGCTGCTTCGGGGCAAGCACAGATCAATACAACCAAGTTGATAGATGGTATGTACTTCATCTTTGTCAAGTCTGCCAATGTCAATTACAGCAGCAAACTCCTTATACAGAAGTAAACATTAAATACAATATTTCCTCAAAAAAGCTCCCGAAAATATCGGGAGCTTTTTTGTTTAACTTTCAGTTACTATTTACTATCAGTGATTTACAAATGGAAGTTATTAGATTGTTTATTTTCACCGAACCGTTTGATTGTCACAAACTTTTAGATATATTTACTCCCGAATAAAGTAGAATTTTTTCTACAGGCTTCCCAACCCTATCGATTTTAGTTATGTCTGTATTAATTGAACACGGAAAATTTCACTGAAGTATATCAATCATCAATTAATTTAAGCTGATTATGAAAAAGAACTTTACACTGACAATGATTGCGTTGTTACTGTCCTTCGCTTCATTTGCTCTAGGTACTATTTCCGGTACCAAGACGGTATGTGTTGGCAATACTACCGGACTGGCGGACACGAGTACGGGTGGCACCTGGCACAGCGGCAATACGGCGGTAGCAACAGTTACTTCCATAGGCGTAGTAACAGGTGTATCGGCTGGCACTGCTACTATCAGCTACTCGCGTGGCACTGCACTTGCTACTACAGTGGTCACTGTTAATCCGACACCAGCCACTATAAGCGGCCCTACGTCGGTTTGCGCTGGTGGTACGATCACTTTGTCCGATGCTACCAGTGGTGGTACCTGGACCTCTGCAACATCATCTGTGGCTACGATCACCTCGGGTGGTGTATTAACCGGCGTGTCATCAGGGGTTACTGGCATCTACTACCTGGTGGGCGGCTGCGCCGCGTTTCATAGTGTTACGGTTATTGCCGGGCCATCAAGTATAGGTGGTACGAAAACGATCTGCGCGGGCTCTACGACTACATTAACTGACGCCACATCAGGCGGTGCATGGAGCAGCGCTAACACATCTGTAGCAACTATCGGTATTACTTCAGGAGTTGTCACCGGTGTTTCGGCAGGCACAGCTATTATATCTTACGTAACATCTAGTGGCTGCAGCGCATATACTACGGTAACCGTAACAGGGGCAGCTACCATTTACGGCCCAACTACGGTATGCGTTGGGTTGACGATCACCCTCAGTGATGCTACCAGCGGCGGTACCTGGACAACCAGCAGTACTTCTACAGCCACGGTAAGCTCTGGCGGTGTGGTAACAGGTGTTGGCAGTGGTGCAGTGAATATTTATTACATAGTGGGCAGCTGCTATGGTTACCATACAGTGACAGTTACATCGGGCGCGACTTCTATAGGCGGCACTAAGACTACTTGTGTTGGTTCTACCACTGCGTTAACTGATGCCACATCTGGCGGCGCGTGGACGAGCAGCAATACAGCAGTTGCAACCATTGGCATGACTTCAGGGGTTGTTACGGGTATTTCCGCAGGCACGGCTACCATCACTTATATGCTTTCCAGCGGCTGCACGGCTTACACCACGATAACTATTACCACAGGGGCAGCTTCTATTACGGGGCCTTCAACCGTTTGTGCAGGCTCAGCGATATCTGACACCGATGCTACGACAGGCGGTACATGGAGCAGCAGCAATACTGCTGTTGCCACCGTTAATGCATACGGCACTATAACCGGTGTTTCGGCAGGCACGGCAACGATCTACTATATTGCCGGCGGTTGTTACGCCTACAAAACAGTGACAGTTACCGCAGGCGCTACCATCTACGGGTCTTCTTCTGTTTGTGTTGGACTGACCATTACTTTGACCGATGCCACAACAGGCGGATCGTGGACGAGCAGCAATACAGCAGTTGCGACAATCAGCTCTGGTGGCCTAGTAACAGGTGTCTCTGCCGGCACTGCAAACATTTATTATTTTGTGAGTGGCTGCTATGCCTACCATACTGTTACTGTTACATCAGGCGCGGCATCAATCAGCGGCACTAAAACTACCTGTATAGGTTCTACTACTGCGTTGACAGATGCAACATCTGGTGGGGCGTGGACCAGCAGTAATACGGCTGTTGCAACTGTCGGTATTACTTCAGGCATAGTGACCGGCGTTTCTGCGGGCACAACAACAATTTCTTATGTACTTTCAGGCGGGTGTCTCGCATATACTACCGTAACCATAACAACCAGTGCGTCATCAATAACAGGGCCTTCTACAGTTTGTGCAGGATCGGCTATATCTGATACCGATGCCACAACAGGCGGTACCTGGAGCAGCAGTAATAGTGCTGTTGCTACCGTAACATCATATGGTTACATAACCGGTGTTTCAGCCGGTACGGCAACTATCTACTACGTGATTGGCAGTTGCTATGCATACAAAACAGTTACAGTTACAGCAGGTGCCACTATCTATGGACCATCAACAGTCTGTGTAGGCCTGACTATCACTTTGACTGATGCAACAACTGGCGGCACATGGACGAGCAGTAATACTGCCCTCGCTACGGTTAGTTCAGGAGGTGTAGTAACCGGAGTAGGCAGCGGCACCGTAAACATTTACTACTCAGTGGGTGGTTGCTTCGCATATCATACCGTTACCGTTACTTCAGGTGCCTCTTCTATCGGTGGCACTAAGACTACCTGCATAGGATCTACCACTACATTAACTGATGCTACATCAGGTGGCTCATGGACCAGCAGCAATACTTCCGTTGCAACCGTCGGCATTACTTCTGGTGTGGTTACCGGGGTCGCTGCAGGCACGGCTACTATCTCTTATATACTATCCAGCGGCTGCGCCGCATACACTACTGTAACTATAACAAGCGGTGCTGCATCTATAACCGGGCCTTCTACTGTTTGTGCAGGTTCAGCTATATCTGACACTGATGCCACAACAGGCGGTACCTGGAGCAGCAGTAATACAGCAATAGCTACTGTAACGTCTTCCGGAACTATAACCGGTGTGGCAGCGGGCACTGCAACTATCTATTATATAGCCGGCGGGTGCTATGCGTTTAAAACTGTGACAGTTACGGGCGGTGCGTCTATCTCTGGAAGCACTTCAGTTTGCGTGGGCTTAACGATCACATTAAGTGACGCAATTTCAGGCGGCACCTGGTCAAGCGGCAATACCGCTGTGGCGACAGTTAGCTCAGGAGGTGTTGTAACCGGCATAAGCATCGGTACAACAAATATCACTTATTCTGTCAGCGGATGTATTTCGGTTCATACAGTATCTGTGACTTCGGGTGCCGCATCAATTGGCGGAACGACAACCGTATGTATTGGTTCTACTACTACTTTGACTGATGCTACAACTGGTGGGTCATGGACCAGCGGCAACACATCTGTTGCCACCATTGGCATTACTTCAGGCGTAGTTACGGGCATGAGCGCGGGCACAGCAACAATAACTTATAAATTATCCGGTGGCTGCAGTGCTGTTACCACAGTTACTGTTACTTCCGGGACTACTATTTATGGCCCGTCTACAGTTTGCGCGGGCTCCAGTATTACATTAAGTGACGCAACATCTGGCGGTACATGGCTTACCAGCAGCACAGCTACAGCTACCGTTACCTCTGGTGGCACTGTAACCGGCGTTGCTGCAGGTGTGGTAAATATCTATTACACAGTAGGCGGCTGTTATGGCTACCATACTGTAACGGTTACAGGCGGCGTTATCTCAGGGGCATCAACAGTTTGCGCAGGCTCTACCATTTCATTGAGCGATGCAACAACTGGCGGCACATGGCTCAGCAGTGATACCACACATGCATCTGTTAGCTCCACTGGTGTGGTGACAGGGGTTTCAGCAGGTACCGCTACTATCTATTATATAGCCGGTGGCTGTTACGCTTACCATACAGTGACGGTGACAGGCGGTGCATCTATATCCGGTCCTTCAACAGTTTGTGCTGGCTCTACAATCACTTTAAGTGATGCTACATCCGGTGGCACATGGATCAGCAGCAATACCGCGACAGCAACTGTTTCGTCTGGCGGCACAGTAACGGGCGTTGCAGCTGGTGTAGTAAATATCTACTACTCTGTCGGTGGCTGTTACGCATATCATACTGTAACAGTTACCGGAGGCGTTATCTCCGGTGCATCTACGGTTTGCGCAGGGTCTACTATCGCATTAAGCGATGCAACTTCAGGTGGCACATGGCTGAGCAGCGATACCACACATGCAAAAGTCAGCTCGTCAGGAGTTGTTACCGGCGTATCAGCAGGTACGGCTACTATCTATTATATAGTCGGTGGTTGCTATGCTTACCACACTGTTACTGTTACCGGCGGCGCTTCTATATCCGGTCCTTCAGCAGTTTGTGTGGGCTCTACCATCACCTTAAGTGATGCTACATCGGGCGGCACATGGATCAGCAGCAATACAGCTATTGCTACCGTTACCTCCGGCGGCACAGTGACCGGCGTTGCGGCTGGTGTGGTAAATATCTACTACTCTGTGGGTGGCTGCTACGCATACCACACTGTAACAGTTACGGGAGGCACGTCTATATCAGGGCCTTCAACAGTGTGTGTAGGAAATAGCATTACTTTAAGTGATGCTACTTCAGGTGGCACATGGCTCAGCAGCGACACCGCTCATGCCAAGGTTAATTCTTCGGGCGTGGTTACCGGTATTGGCGCTGGTACAGCGACTATATACTACATCGTTGGTGGCTGTTACGCATATCATGTAGTCACTGTTACCCCGGTTCCTACCACTATCTCCGGTTTTTCTATTGTTGCCATTGGCGGTACGATCACACTTAGCGATGGCGTATCAGGCGGCACATGGTTGAGCAGTAATACTTCTATTGGTACTATCAGTTCCGGTGGTACTGTAACAGGTGTTTCCGCAGGTGTTATCAATATCTACTACCTGTTGGGCGGGTGCGGTGCATACCATACTGTAACCGTTACCACCGGAACTCCGGGATCTATTAGCGGCTCGATAGTTTCAGGTGCGGCAAAAGGCACTTCCGGTGCATCACCTGTAGTGGGCATAGTTGTTAACCTGGAAGATGGCGCTAACAACCTGATCACTACTACCAATACCGATAATTCAGGAAACTACAACTTTATGTCTCTTGCTGATGGCAACTATGTTATTTACCCTGTGGATGCGGACTTCAGTACCATATCTGCACCTGTTGTTATCGGTGGATCCAATCAGGTGATTAATAATATAGACTTTGTGGAAAATGTAGGGTCTAAGATCATCTCACCGGTTACCACCAGCGTTACACAGGTGGTAAGCAAGGGTGATATCAGCATATTCCCTAATCCTACTACCGGCAATCTGAATATTAAATGGAACGGCCAGCCTGATGGTAATGCTTCCGTTGTTATTTCTGATGTCGTTGGCAGGCAGGTATATAACTCTGATATAAAAATGGCATCTCCATCAGGCCAGGTTCAGATCAATCTGTCTGACCTAAAAAATGCTGTTTACCTGATCACCATCAAGTCTGACAACATCTACTATAGTAGTAAATTACTAATACAGCAATAATTTTTTCTGAAATATCAATAAGAACTCCCGCCCAACGGCGGGGGAGTTCTTACGTATTAGACCAACCTTATTTATATAATATAAATAAAATTTCGTAGAAATCCTAACATTCCCCCTCCGATACACGTCATAATACATACGGGCAAAAACAAAAACCTTTAAAAACAAACAAATAGTTTCTCATCTCAAAAAACAACATTTATGAAAAAACTCTTCGCTCTAACATTCCTGGCAGTGGTCATGTCATTTGCCTCATTCGCACTCACCCCTATCACGGGTGTTTCCAGTGTTTGCGCCGGCTCCACGGCATACGTTGCAGACTCCTCTTCTCCGGGTGGTACCTGGAGCAGCAGTAATACTGCTGTAGCAACAATCACCACTTACCCTCCGTATGCGGCAAATGTTTATGGTGTAGCTGCAGGAACAGCAACGATAACCTATACCGTTAGCGGTTCTTCCGTGTACATGCTTTTCACAGTAAACCCGATGCCTGCTGCAATTACCGGTATAACTACGATCTGTGTAGGTAGTACCAGTACCTTCAGCGATGCAACATCGGGTGGCGTTTGGAGCAGCTTCAATCCTTCAATCGCCAGCATTGGTTCTGCCTCCGGTATAACGACTGGTGTATCTGCAGGGTATAATATGATCGAATATTCAATAGGCTCCTGCATAGCTTATCAGGCCGATACAGTAGTTGGCGCACCTTATCCAGGTACTATTTCAGGTCCTTCATCTGTTTGTCCTGGTTCCACAATGACGTTATCTGACATCGTATCAGGCGGCGTATGGAGCAGCAGCAATACGTCAGTTGCCACAATATCATCTTCTGGCGTAGTGGCAGGCGTATCTCTCGGTACTTCTATAATATCTTATGTAGTTACGGGTACTTGCGGAACATCAACGGCAGTAAAAACAGTAAGCGTTGCCACCACATTGAGCGCAGGTGTTATTTCAGGAACCGGTACAGTGATAGCGGGCAGCACACAATATTTGTCTGAGACCGTAGGCGGCGGTGTATGGAGCAGCAGCAATACAGGAGTTGCCACTATATCATCTTCTGGTGTGGTAACAGCGGTTGCGGCTGGCACTACCACAATTTCTTATACAGTTACGGGTTGTGGCGGCACAGCTACTGCTACTGCAGTTGATTCAGTTGCACCATATGATGTTATCTCTGGTACAATTTCTTTCACAGGTTCTCCTTATGTTGGCTCTGTTAAAGTATGGCTCATTACTTACGATCCGTCAACGCTTAACCTCGCAGCAACAGATTCTACTTATGTATACTGCTCTTCAGGCACCAGCGTTACTTATCAGTTCCTCGGCAATCCTACAGACTCCTTCAGGATAAAAGCAGCAACAGTTGATACTCCTGTATTGATCGGTACTTATGGCTATGTACCTACTTACCACACCAGCAGCTACTACTGGTATTCAGCTAATGTGCTTCCACACGTAGCCGGCACTGCCGACATTAACCAGAACATAACTATGGGAACAGGTACGATTACTTCCGGCCCAGGCTTTGTAGGTGGTAATGTGACTTCAGGTGCAAACAAGGGCACCGGCAGCACAGCAGTTGCAGGCCTGCAGGTATACCTGCTTAGTTCAGGTGGCGCTATCATGCAGCAGGCTGTTACTGATGCATCAGGAAACTATGGCTTCAGCAATGTTCCTTATGGTACTTATTCTGTATTCCCAGAGGCGCTCAACTATAAGACAACCGCGTTTACAAGCATCACGGTATCTGCTGCTGTTTTATCGGTATCTGCTGCAAACTTTATTGAACATACAGTCTCTGGAACTATCACTCCTGCAAATGAAGGTATTAACAATGTAACCACTAATACTGCATCTGTATTTGTATTCCCTAATCCTTCTAACGGAAAAATGAATATTCAATGGAATACAATAGGTAGCGAAACAGGTAATGTGGTGATCTCTGATATGACTGGCCGTGAGGTGTATAAATCTACTCTGAACATGACATCAGGTACAGGCAGCACTCAGCTTAACATGTCTGATCTTACTAACGGTATCTATATGATGAGCGTACGTTCTGCATCAGTTAACTACAACAACAAAATAGAGATACAGCACTAATAATCAATCGTTTCAATAAAATAAAGCCTCCCGGTATCCGGGAGGCTTTATTTTATTACAGAAAAAATTCTTTTTATTTTTTACTAACATCCCATACAAACAACACGTCATAATATTAACTGCCGATCACTTTTGCTGAAATTTCATTAAATCATTAAAAAAATCAAGTCACCTTAACCAAAAAAACCAATAAAATGAAAAAGCTTTTTACCCTGACGTTCTTTGCAATGCTGGCCTCATTTGCCTCATTTGCCGTAACCCCTATCATAGGCGCTGACTCGATGTGTGTGGGATCTACTGTAGCCTTAACTGATGCGACTCCTGGCGGTGTCTGGAGTTGTTCTGTTACAGCCATAGCTGTTGTAGGCAGTTCATCCGGCGTCGTTACAGGTATGTCTGCCGGTACTGCGACAGTCACCTATACTGTAGCCGGAATTTCTGTTTACCAGACGGAATATATCGTTGCTATGCCTACGCCTATTATAGGTGTTAGCCATGAATGTATTGGCAGTACTACTACCTTTTCAGACGCCACACCTGGCGGGACCTGGGACAGCTTCATTCCTTCTATAGCGACAATAGGCAGTGGCACGGGTATCTGCACAGGCGTGAATTATGGGTCTACGACCATTATGTATAGTATTGGCGGCATGTGTGCCGTGTACGTCTCTGATACTGTGCCTGCACCGGCCATTTATACGGGCATTACCGGACCTTCCAGTGTATGCGTAGGATCTACTATCAGCCTTACTGACGCTACAGGCGGCGGTACCTGGGGCAGTCTTAGTACCGCATTGGCCACAATATCGTCAGGTGGTGTACTCACCGGTGTTTCTTCGGGCACTGTAACGATAGGTTATTACGTAACCACACTTTGCGGCGTTGCAAGTACCTTCGCTACTGTTACGGTAATGAGCAGCGTGAGCTCTGGCACTATCAGCGGTGCATCTACGGTAATGGCAACTGCTACTACTACTTTGACCGAGACTGTGAGCGGTGGTACATGGAGCAGCAGCAATACAGCAGTAGCTACAGTGGACCCTATTACCGGTGTTGTAACCGGTGTAGCTGCTGGAACAGCTACTATATCATATACTGTTGCAGGTTGCGGTGGCCCGGTATATGCTACTACACCAATGACAGTGACGGCTTATGACGAAATCTCCGGCAGTGTTTTATTTACCGGCTCTCCTTATTATGGCCCTGTGAAAGTGTGGCTCATTACCTACAATCCGGGTACATTGATACTCACAGCAATTGATTCTACTACCGTTTACTCTTCAGGCAGCAGCGCTAATTTCATATTCAACAATGAGCCAACCGATTCATTCAGGATCAAGGCAGCTGACACTGCTACAAGTGGCTTTGGGTATATACCTACCTACCACACAAGCAGCTACTACTGGTATGGAGCTACTGTATTACCACACGTAAACGGAACTGTTGATGCAGGCCAGAACATAACTATGATGACCGGTACACTTACTACAGGCAGCGGCTTCATAGGTGGTAATGTAACTACCGGCGCTAATAAAGGAACTGGTGGCAGCGCTCCTGCAGTTGGGTTAACCATGTACCTCTTTAACTCAGCAGGTACACTGATGCAGAATACCAAGACCGATGCTTCAGGTAATTATTCGTTCGGTTCACTCACTGCGGGCACTTACACAGTATTCCCTGAGGATCTACAATATATTACTACTCCTTACACGAGCATCAATCTGCCAACAAGCACATCGTCAGTGACCACAGCAAGCTTTATTCAGCACACTGTATCTTATACGATAACTCCGCTTTCTGCTTTGGCTGTTAATAATTACAATGCCGCATCTTCAGTATTTGTATTCCCTAATCCTTCAAACGGAAGGCTGAACATACAGTGGAATACAATTGCCAGCGAAACAGGAGCAGTAAGTGTGTCTGATGTTACAGGCCGCGAGGTGTATAACTCCACCATAACCATGACCCAGGGAACAGGCGTTAAACAAGCTGACCTGTCTGGCCTTACTAATGGTGTTTATATCATCAATGTAAAATCAAACTCTGTTAACTACGCCAGCAAGGTGAATATACAGCACTAATTATCAATTAGTTATGAAAATAAAGCCTTCCGGTATCCGGGAGGCTTTATTCATTACAAGAAATTTTTTTTCGTTTTACTAACATTTTGCAAAAACCACTCGTCATAACATTAACTGATGGTAAATTTTGCTG
>JABDCE010000007.1:0-4522 GCA_013288285.1 Bacteroidota bacterium | reverse complement strand
CAAATGAAAAAACTCTTTACCCTTACGTTTTTTGCAATGCTGGCATCATTTGCCTCATTCGCAGTAGCCCCGATCACGGGCCCGACCACGCTGTGTGCCGGAGTTTCTGTCACCTTATCCGATGCCACTACCGGTGGTGTCTGGAGTTGCCCTACTACTGTCCTGGCTGTTATAGGTACTTCATCAGGTGTTGTCACAGGAGTTATGCCTGGTACCGTAGTAATTACTTATACCTTCGGCGGCACCTCCGTTTATCAGACGGAAACGATCGTGGCTATGCCGGCGTCTATTACCGGTTATAATATGGAGTGTATTGGCAGCACCACAACCTTCTCTGATGCCACACTAGGTGGAGTATGGACAAGCGGCACCCCTGCAGTGGCTACAATAGGTGCTTCCACAGGAATTTGCACGGGTGTGAGTTATGGCCCAAGCACTATCATGTATACTATTGGTGGCGCATGTACAGTTTATGCATACGACACCGTACCTGCACCGGCCATTTACACACCAATTAGCGGCCCTAGCAGTGTATGTATAGGATCTACAATCAACCTTACTGACGCTACAAGCGGCGGTACGTGGGCGAGCAGTAATACTGCAATCGCTACCATCACATCAGGCGGTGTGGTTTCCGGCGTTGCAGCAGGTATTCCTATTATAGCGTACACTATTACTGCACTTTGCGGTACCGCGAGTGCTTATCTCAGCATCACCGTACTGAGCAGCGTAAGCCCGGGTACTATAAGTGGTGCTTCTACCGTAGTGGCAACTGCGACTACTACTCTGACTGAGACAGTGAGCGGTGGTACCTGGAGCAGCAGCAATACAGCAGTGGCCACAGTGGACCCTATTACCGGTGTTGTAACCGGTGTGGCGGCTGGCACAGCTACAATATCTTATACAGTTACAGGTTGCGGTGGCCCGGTATATGCTACTGCACCAATGACAGTGACGGCTTATGACGAAATATCAGGCGATGTTTTGTTTACAGGCTCTCCTTATTATGGCTCTGTTAAAGTATGGCTCATCACTTACAATCCGGGTACATTAATACTTAAAGCAGTTGACTCAACGACTGTTTATTCTTCAGGCAGCAGCGCTCACTTTATATTCACCAATGAGGCAACCGATTCATTCAGGATCAAGGCTGCTGACACTGCAACAAGCGGCTTCGGGTATATACCTACCTACCACTCCAGCAGTTACTACTGGTATGGCGCTACAGTATTGCCACACGTAAATGGTACAGTTGATGCAGGCCAGAATATTACCATGATGACCGGTACGCTCACTACAGGCAGCGGTTTCATAGGCGGCAATGTAACTACCGGCGCCAATAAGGGTACAGCAGGCAGTGCACCAGCAGTTGGGTTGACTATGTATCTGTTCAATTCTGCAGGCACGCTGATGCAGAATACCAAGACCGATGCTTCCGGTAATTATTCATTCGGCTCACTCAATGCAGGCACTTACACTGTATTCCCAGAAGACCTGCAATATATTACTACTCCATACACGAGCATCACTTTGCCAACAAGCACATCGTCAGTGACCACAGCAAGCTTTATTCAGCACACTGTATCTTATACGATAACTCCGCTTTCTGCATTGGCTGTTAATAATTACAATGCCGCATCTTCAGTATTTGTATTCCCTAATCCTTCAAACGGGAAACTGACCATACAGTGGAATACAATCGCAAGCGAAACAGGAACAGTAACGGTATCTGATGTTACAGGCCGCGAGGTGTATAACTCCACCATAACCATGACCCAGGGAACAGGCGTTAAACAAGCTGACCTGTCTGGCCTTACCAATGGTGTATATATCATCAGTGTAAAATCAAACTCTGTTAACTATAACAGCAAGGTAGAAATACAGCATTAATCAGTTTTTAAAGAAAAGTAAAACCCCGGGCTTACCGGGGTTTTGCTTTTCTTTAATCTGTACCCAACCGTTGCTTGCATGTAATATGTCTTTTCTATATTGTTAATATTTTTAAGTCAATTTATAATTTAAAACAACACAAAAAATGAAAAAAAAGCTATTTATTACCATCGGCGCAATGTTTATGTCTTTAATGACATTTGCGCTTACTCCGCTTACCGGATCTTCAATATGCTGTGTAGGTTCAGTTAGCGGCTGTTCAGCCGACTCTCTTCACGACCGAGGTGGCGTTTGGAGCTGTAGCAATACTGCTATAGCCACTGTGGACAGTGGTTATGAATCAACTATTGGAATTGTAAAAGGAATTACGCCTGGTGTAGTAACGATCACTTATACCCTTGGAGGTTCCTACGTAACTATAACTGTAACGGTAAACGCTACTCCAGCAGCTATATCTGCATCAGCAACTATTATGTGCGTTGGCAGCACAGCTACTTTTTCAGACGCCACTCCAGGTGGTACGTGGATCAGTGCTAATACATATATCGCTACCATTGGCACGTCGTCCGGGATCGCCACGGGCGTTCACAACGGCATGACTACCATCTATTATACAATTCTCGGATGCTCTGCTACTATACAGGATACGGTTATTGGTTCTACCACCGACTCAATATATGGCCCGTCCATTGTTTGCCTTGGCACCACAGGTACATTTTCAGACGTAAGGTCAGGTGGCGTGTGGAGTAGTAGCAATCCGGCGGTAGCAACTATCGGGTCTTCTTCAGGTATCGCGACTGGTATATCTCTTGGTACAGCCGTGCTATCATATACCGGCACAGGTTTATGCGGTCCTACATATGGTACGTATACAATTACAGTTTCAAACACTACTCCCACAGTAAGCCCTATTACCGGTGCATCAAGTGTTATGCTAACAGGCACAACCACATTGGCAGATGCTACATACGGTGGCACATGGAGCAGTAGTAATACCTCAGTGGCATTGATATATTCAGGTAACGTGTCTGGTATGTCTCTGGGAACAGCTGTTATTACTTATTCGCTTTCAGGCTGTGGTGGCGTCAATTATGTTACCACCCCAATGACGGTAACACCTTATGACGAAATATCAGGCCACGTTCTGTTCACAGGCCCTTCGTACACTGGTTCTATCAGAGTGTACCTGATCACTTATAATCCAGCAACGTTCGATCTGCAGGCAATAGATTCTTTCAGCACTTATGCTTACAGCGCCACCAGCATTGCATACAAGTTCAATGCAGTACCCACTGACTCTTTCAGGGTAAAAGCGGCACATGATACCAGTTCGCTTATTATCGGCTCTACAGGCTATATACCAACCTATTATACCAGCAGTTTCTACTGGTACAGCGCCAATGTATTTTACCACACATCGGGCACTACTGATATTAATAAAGACATCACCATGGGATATGGCACTATCACATCAGGCGTTGGCTTTATTGGCGGCAACGTAACTACAGGAGCTAATAAGGGCACTGCAGGCGCAACCCCGGCTGTTGGCTTGCAGATGTATGTGATCAATTCGGCTGGAGCTATGGTACAGCAGGTGCAAACTGATGCATCAGGAAACTATGCGTTCAGCAACCTTCCGTATGATACCTATACAATCTTCCCCGAGGCACTCAACTATCTAACAACAGCGTACACCAATATCACACTCTCTGCTGCTGCGCCCAGAGCTACCGGTGCCGGTTTTGTACAGCATACAGTGTCGCACACCATTACTCCACAGCCAGAGGGCATAAACAATATCAGCCCTTCTATCTCTTCTGTAAGTGTATTTCCTAATCCTTCAAACGGAAAACTGAACATACAGTGGAATACGATCGCAAGCGAAACAGGAGCAGTAACGGTATCTGATGTTACAGGGCGTGATGTATATAATACTACAATGAACATGACGCAGGGTACAGGCGTTAAACAAGTTGACCTCTCTGGCCTCACCAATGGCGTATATATCGTTAGCGTTAAGTCAAACTCCGTTAACTACACAAACAAGGTTAACATCCAGCATTAAGAAGTATTTGATTGTTTTACAACAAAGCCCCGGGAGTTCCGGGGCTTTGTCTTATCTGATAAGAGAATATTTTCGCTTGATATTAGTGAGCAGTTGTTGCCAGGCTGAGCGCGTTACCTGTTTCGCCAGGAGCATTCAATTCGCGGGCGATAACATCGTGCCAACGTTTTTGTTGGGGAAAATTAGTCCCATGTGTGGTCTCCTGTTCATAGGCTTGCTGCCTGGTTTCGTATTCATTTTCTACGTCGAAATAGATGTGCTCCAGCACCTGCTTTACATCCTTGCCTGCCATATCCACAGATGCAAGGCTCTGCCTTAATTTACGGGTATATATTTCGCACAGGTCAAAATGCCCTTGCTCATGATACAATATCTCCGGGATCTTTGCATCATCACGCACCCACGACTTATTGACATAGAATGTGTTATAGACAACAATCTCCGGTTTGCCCCCTGTAACCGGCCTGTTGGTTTTAAACCCGATACCACAATGGGTCGCAGCTGCGGACTCGCTGGAGGTGGCATTTACCGGCCCCTTAAAATCATCCCAGGATAGCTTACGGCTGT
>JABDCE010000006.1 GCA_013288285.1 Bacteroidota bacterium | reverse complement strand
CCGAATTTCACGTCACCAGACCAGGAGAACAACGTTCCAAGTGCTGTAGAAGTAGCGCCTGTATAGCAGATCCAGCCTGTGGGCAGAGATGCGCCTATACCGTCAAAGTTTTGTGTGTAGGGAGAGGCGCCCGAAAGCGATAACTGGGCATTTGCCCCAAATGCGCACACAGCGAAAGATAGAAGTAAACTTATTTTTTTCATGTTTTTCAATTTGACACCAAAGTTCAGGGGGCAATGTTTCCTTATTGTGTTGCGAGTCTTAAAAAATAGTTACCTCAGTATTAAGGACAATCCCTGTTACCTGTTAGTTGTATATCAGTTGTATCACGGATAAGGAATTGGGGAGTAGTATACATGGAGAATATACCTGTAATGGTGCCTTTCCCGTTTGGCGTTGTGGCCGGCTGGAAGGTAGCGTATCCGCTGTTGTACATGACCAGCGATCCTGTAAGCGGGCAATCTTGTATCGTACGTGATGTGGCAATGCTCAGCGTGCTTGATGCTGCATACTGCTGATTTGCTGATGTGGTGGCGAATTCCATGTTCTCCAGTTCTACCAGTCGGTTGATGTAAAGAGTAGGGTTTGAAAAAACATCAATGATCCTCACCTTTACCGGTGTAACTACATTTGGGAACGAAGCCTTGACAATATAGTTTGAGAGGAGCGGAGTAGGTATTCCATTCAGGGTGTTACTTCCGTTAACAACAGAGGTATTCATGCCTATTTCCGGCAATCCTTTATAGTTGATAAGAGTGAGGCCATTTAGTTTTATATATATTTTACGGCCTATCGGGTAGTCGTTATATAGGTCGGTCTGTGCTATGCTTATGGTTATTCCGCCGGTAGAATCCTGTATGACTATCTGCTTGTAGAAATTTCCGCTGCGATCGTCTGCAGTTACAATTCCGTATAGGGTACTGTCTCCCAAAACGGCATACTGTCCTGCACCCATTGAGATGGCCCTGCTTGACAGCTGAGCTATGGTAACATTCACAGGAAGGTTCGGATCATAATGCGAACTGTCTGGCGGGGCGTCAAACTGCTGTTTTAAGCAGGAAGTAAGCAGGGCGCTTACCATTAATACTCCAAGTAAAGGGCGAATTGTTTTCATTACTTTATTTTTTAGAAGTTAGATTAATTGTTTTACGATCAGAAAGACAAAGTCATTGACAGGAAATAGTTGATGCCGAAGCCATATAAGTAGGTATTAGGAAATTTTGCCGGATTTTCGTATGTGAAGTCGTATCGGAGTTGCTCTCTTCCCCTGAGTATAATATTTGTATTGTTAAGCAGGTTGCTAATGCCCATGCTGATATACAACGTGGTATTGGTACCCGAAGCTTTTTTTACAAAGTCAGACAATCTTGATAGCTGGAAAGTTTTTCCGGCATGAAGGTCTACTGTAAAAAATGAAGGAAGTTCTTCCTGGTCGAATATCGCGTGCCACTGTGCAGAACCCTGAGGAACAAGGCCTGCAGCAGCCTCCGTGCGGCGGTTAGGATTAATTTCTACATAGTTCCTGGTGAGGTAATTGAAGCTGATATTTGCATCCCAGTAATTTTTTCCACGATAATTGAGTTTTGCAGAATATGCTGACTGAGGACCATTACCAAGATAGTAGTTTTGAATATAGGCCTTGCTGGCAACCAGCTGCTGGTTAGGGTCATTGTCCAGTACCTGGCTTACATCCGGGCGATTGGCATAATACGACTCGCCAATTGCGGCCACGCCTGTAATGTTGAACGCATGTGTGAGCCTGTAGTCGAGCATTAACTCCGTGCCGATAGACCGGGTATTCTCATGCTGCATGATGTAGTTGACAAACGTATTATAGGCCGGGTCATCGTTGTAAAATCTTTTGATTTCCGTTGCATCCAATACGTTATTGATATAGCCTACAACCCTTGCGTTTATTTTTGAGGATTTGAGCAAATAACCACCTTCTATGCTCTGAGTCCGTTGTACTGTTGGATCAGGTACAGTCATGTCGCGCGTGGCTACTGAAATGTATGTATTTGACACTGTAGGAGGTGCTGTCAGATAAGCTGCATTCACAAAAAGAAAGTTCTTGGGCGATATTTTATAAGTGACGCCTGCTTTGGCGGAGTAAGTAAAGAAGTTCTGTGTGGGACTGACTCCGTAAGAGTTGTTCGGAAAGAGGCCGTTTTTGTAATAGCCATCACGACTGAAAGAACTATTTCCTGTGCTTACTGCCGCAAAGAAGTCGAATTTGTCGAAAGTATAGATAGCTTGTCCCCATCCCTTGATCTCGTTCAGGCGGATTGCAAGGTCGTACCCGTATATATCTCCATTCCGGATGACAGCGTTCGGGGCGTTAAGATTGTTTTGAATATAGTTTGGGTTGGGAATAGTTTGCTGGGTAGCAAACTGGTTGTAGTTGACGAAGAAATCGCCGCCCATCAGGTCTGTTACCTGTTTGTAAACGTGATCAGTCTGGGTGTAAGCCGACAGTCCACCATAAATGGTAAGGTGTTCGTTTACCGTATGTTCCACATTGCTATTGAATGTCAATTTTTTCAAGTCATTCACCTTGTCAGCCATGACATAAGATGATTCTTTACCGGTAACATTGTTTCCGGCAACGCCATTGACATTATATATGGTCTGTGTATTGATGGCATTAGCCGCGTAAAGCTCGTCCCAGTTGACCTGTAACAAATTGGGATTGTTGAGTATTTGCTGCGTTAGTGCATTTCCCGTTTGGATACTGGGAGGTACCGAGGTATAATAGTAGCTTGGCATGTTCCTGTAATAGTTGCCAAACGGGCTCGCTGCATTGTAGTAGTCAAGAGATGATGCTCTGTCTGTACCAAATTGGTAGCCTACCGCTGTATTCCACCTGGTCTTTTCGGAAGGTTTGTAGTCATAGTTGAGGATTGTAGTTGGTTGAAACACATTCTGTATGTCTGAATTGCGGACAACCTGTTTTCCATCTACTGTTTGATAGCCCCAGGTAGGATTGTAATAGTTGTTTTTGGCGAGATTAAAATCTTCCTGTGTGGTTGAGTTGTCGAGATATCTTGCCTGTTTTAGCGGTGAACCGAAGGTGGTCAGGTTCAGGCTGCCTTTTTTGAATACTTTGCTGACCCCTGCGTAATAGGCATACCCATCAAATGAGGTGCCTGGCCTGTAGCCTTGCTCCGCCCAGCGTTTGTTGGCAGATGCAGCGAATGCCCATCCTTTTTTTGACACACCTGTGCTCGTTGTATACATGACCTTATTTTTCCACGTATGGTCGCTGGCTGCGTAGGTTACTTTGGTTCCCTGTGAAAAATCAGCGGCGGTTGCAGAGAAATAAGAGGAGCCGTTGACAGCACCAAACTCATAAGCAGAAGGCTCCAATCCATAGCGTGACTCGGTACCGCGGAAGATATCTGTCTGGTCTCCAAATTCCTGAACCCACGTGATAGAACCACTTATTGCCGGAATGATTCCTATGCCATTTATCTCAGCATCTGTGCCGCGTATACCCCTGGGCCTGAAGTAATAAGCGCTCAGGCTACGTGCCACATTAACAAACGGATCTTTGCTGGCTATCAACAGTTCGTCGCCGCCAGCAGCATTGGAGCCTCCGCCGAAATCAGAACCTGATGACGGGTCAACGTCTGAAATGACAATAGTGGGTATCTCTCCGTTTTCCTGTGAAGAGGATACGCCTTTCTCATTTGGGGTAATGCTGATATCATTAAGGTCAACAACTTCACTTTCAACGTCAATGCGCAATGTGTCGCTTTTGGCATTATAGGCATTTATTATTATGACCTGGCGCCCAAACGGAACTTCACTGATAGTGAAATTACCTTCCCCATCTGAAGTGGTGAAGGCACTTAATTCGGGCATAGTCACCTTGAGGTCGTTGAAAGGTTTTTTAGTCGCCTGGTTTATAAGTTTACCTTTTACAATGGCGGTTTTCTTACCCTGTCCAAAACTTAATAGTGGGATTGTGCATGCGAAAACAATGAACAGCAGCGGCTTTTGCATCATACGTGAAGGTGATTTATACTGATAATAGTGAGTTTGCAAAACTATGAAGCAATCTACCTCAACAGCATTATTAGCGATTACGTTATCATTAAGGTTGAATAAAATTTGAGTTACATAATTGTTACTGGAGTCTGTTACGCAAGCATTTCGATTTCTTTGCAAAAAAATTGTCCTGATGAAAGATGTAGCTTTTGTGTTGTTGTTGTTATTGGTCGTTAATAGAGGAAGTGGGCAGAGTCAGTATAAAGTGATGGGTATAGGGTTCTATAATTGTGAAAATTTATTTGATCCGACACATGACCCGAACAAGAATGACATGGATTTCACACCAGATGGCTTGTATCACTATACTGAACAAGTATACACGCGCAAGCTCCACAACATTGCTACTGTAATTGAGAAGATGGGAATGGATATAACACCGGATGGCCCTGCGATACTGGGTCTTGCCGGAGTAGAAAATGAAAAGGTACTGAATGACCTTGTAAATCAGCCAGGAATAAGTAACAGGAATTATAAGTACATATGGTTTTACACGCCTGATGAGCGTGGTATGGGTACGGCGTTGTTATATAACCCAAAGTACCTGGAGGTGCTGCATGCGGAGCCGCTGCATGTGCCATTAGAGACTATAAGACTGAAAAAAGCTGCAAGGGACGTGCTACATGTGACTGGTGTAACGGCTGGAGATACGGTGGATATTCTTGTAAACTATTGGCCATCGAGGCAATGGGGGGAAACAATGAGTGCCGCAGCCCGAAACGTGGCTGCAACAGTAGACAAACGGATAGTAGATTCTCTGCTAAAAGTAAATCCTGCAAGAAAGATACTTATAATTGGCGATTTTAGTGATAACCCTACTGGCGAAAGTATCTCAGGTGTACTTGAGGCGAAGGCTTCGGCAAACCAGACGGACTTAACGGATATCTATAATCCATGGGTCAGCGAATATAAAAAAGGACTGGGTACGGAGAACTACATGGGCGAGTGGAATCTACCTGACCAGATCATGGTGTCTGGTTCATTTTTGAAAAATGACAATCACAAATGGAAGTACTATAATTCCGAGATATACAACCGCGATTTCCTGGTATATAGTAGTGGCCGTTACAACGGCATGCCACATAAGTCATTTACTGCGACACACGTATGGGATGATGGTTACAGTGACCACTTCCCTGTGTTGATATACCTGATAAAAAAGAAATAGTAACGCGGCACTACTACGATTTGAAAACATACTCTAACACTGCCGACAGGCGAAGGCCAGCTATCAGCAATTGTTGTTCTATTATTTTCTTATTCTTGTCCACATACGCCTGATCAATCACGTTATTATCCTGGATCGCATAAACATTTTGCAGTAAAGACCTCGGTTCACGGATCCATCTTTCAACGTTTATTGCTTTTAATTGAGCAATCTCTGCGCTGTCAAAATTTTTGTACAGCAGCAGGCAATCGTTTATTGTTATTTTCTCGCCTTCTATTATATCCGTATCCCATACCCGGTGCAGGTTCGATGAGTTGTCCAGATATTTGACCTGTATAGCGTTTCCCCCTTTATCGCTGCCATAACCAACGTGTAATGGCTGATGTAGATCGCCTACCAGGTGAAAAACGACCAATAGATTTTTTTTGACTTCTTCGTCACTCAGTGATTGCCGGTTTTTAAGTTTCCCGATAGCGGCGTTTAATGCATTAATGATATTGTCTTCTTTTGTTTCTTCATATTGATTGCCTTTTTCAATATTTACGTAGTGCCACTGTTTCATGTATTCGTACCTGGGATCGCTGCGCATATTGTCCATCCAGTTGCCTGCTTCACTCAGTGACATACCATCAAGATACTTTACTACCTGTAGTTTTGTATTGCTGTCAAGGAGGGTATAACCTATTTCTGCAACAAGTGCGTGGCCTTTTTTGCCCCAGGCATAGAGATTATTAGGAATAGAAATACAAATTAATAATACCCAAAGTAATGATGTGATTTTCTTCATTGTAGAGACTTAGTCCTGAATGTTTTTTAATAAGGATGTTGCAAAGAACGGTATTTAGTTTTTAAAGAACTTTCGGATTGCTAATCTCTGTCCGGAGTCGTCGAATAGTTCGATGATATACATTCCAGTCGGCAGTGATGTAATGTTCAGTTCGTTTGTTTTCTGTTGTTCTTTTATTTTTCTGCCATCAACGCTGCTGATCACTGCATTTAGCTGAACAGGCGCATCAATATGGAGGACATTATTTGCTGGATTAGGATACATTTTTATGTTGTAATTGCCGGTCGTATTTTCCAATCCAAGACGCTTCAGAACATAAACTACAGCGGTATCTTCACATCCATTAGTATCCACGACCTTTACCTGGAAACTGCCATTACTTTTTGCAATAACACTGTCGTAGATGGCCCCTGAGATCGCTACATTATTTTCGTACCATTGGTAGGTCTTATAATACTTGGCAACGCGGAATATTTTACCATCAAATACAATTACCGGTGCGGGCAGTGGATTAGCGGTTACCACGACAGATGTGGATAAAGTAGTGCAGCCTGATGAGTTAGTCACTCCAATAGTATAGCTTCCGCTTGTTTTGGCATAATAGGAAGTGTCTGTGGCCCCGGGAATGAGGGTTGCGCCATTGTACCAATTGTACGTATAACCTGCGATGCGCACCGTGTCTGTTAGTAGTACACTATCTCCGAAGCAAAATTTGAGAATACCTTCTGCTCTGGCAGTATCTACGAGCGGAGATGGGTTTATTTTTATCATTTCAGTAGATTTGCCGCTACATCCGATGCTGGTAGTTCCTGTTACTGTGTAAGTTGTTGCAACTGTAGGTGTTGCAATTACTATGGCGCCAGTTGTTGCCGATAAGCCGGCGGTTGGAGCCCAGATATAGGTTCCGCCTGTTCCTGCTCCGGATGCTGTGAGCGTATCTCCAGTTCCGCCAATGCAAACGCTGTCTTTTATTGGGGATATACTAAGTGTTGTAGGCGGGCATGTGGCCATAATGTAGAAGTCGTAGGTCTGTCCGTATGTACCGCTGCATGGGTAGCCGGTAGCTGATTCAGACAGGAAAAGGCGAATGGGCAGGTGAATGCCCGTCACAATGCCCGTGAGCGGGACGGTAAAGGTATAAGTTACTGCCCCGGTTGTAGAAGGGATGGTCATGAGCGTGCCGCAGAGTTCTGACAGGTCGAACATGCCGTTATTGTTCCAGTCTGCATATACGCTCAGGTAAGCTGTATAGCCCGTTGCCCGTGTAATGTTCACGTTTACGGTATTGCCGGCCATTGTGATAATGCCCTGTGTGGCGAAATCATTGATATAGGTGCTGGAGCAACTGGTAATGCCAGACACCGATATAGTAGACGTTACGCCAATGCCGGTAGCATTTATAGATTGGTAGTATTCTACCGAGCAGGTCTTGGTATAAGCCGGGGCTGTACCTGTAGCACACTGGGCAAATGTATTCTGAACAGCTATTAGAAAGATCAGGATGCTGAGTAATGCAATTTTTATTTTTCTTGTTGCAAGGGTAATTATAGTGCTCATAATGTTGTTGGTTTGGTAGAATAACTCGGCGAAATTAGCTTGTCGGAATGGTGCGTGAAGTGCTGATTGAAAAAGTAATTATTAGTTCATGGAGAATTTATGGTGAAATAATAATTAGTTGATTTTTATTTAACACAATGATGATCGCGCGAAAAATTTTCTGGTTTTATTTGTGATGCGTATGTATTGTTTTATTTCTTCAAATGGCTTACCAGGATTGGTTTTTAGGTGTCTTATGCTTTTCTGTAAATGAAATTTGTGCGCTGTTGCTGGTTATTAATATTGCTGTGTTTTTTGTTTTTCGGTTTGTTGGAGGTGGTAACGATTTCTTTATGTTTTCTTAATAGTATTTTTTCATGCTGGTAATAGTGCGCTTCTACTTTTGGCAGGTAATATATTCTTACACTCCAAAGTAAAAACTTCATGAAAAATTTATCTGTAAACACGATCAATTCATTTGTTAGTAAAAGAGTCGTTATTGCCAAACAATTTGCCAGTGTTTGTCTGTTTATTGCGTTGCATTTTTGTTCGGTGAAGACAAGTGCACAGATCACCATCGCTGCATGGAACCCAAGTAGCCCCACGGCACTGAGCACTTTCGGCCCATCGCCGTGGACACCTACTACCGCAGCCGCGAATGTTACTATTGGTGGTTTGACCAGAGGGAGCGGAGTGAGCACTACGGGTACCGCTGCTGGTAGTGCCTGGGGCGGCACCAACTGGCAGGGAACGAGTGAGGCTAATGCGATCTCGATCAATGAGTATGCATCATTTACAGCCAAAGCAAATTCCGGTTATATGGCGAGTTTCTCAGGATTGTCTTTGTTTTACAGGAGGTCCGGCACAGGCCCATCAAACGGACAGCTCCAGTATTCTACTGATGGCATTACCTATTTCGATGTAACCGGTGGTGCCTTTGCATATACCAATACAACAAGTACCGGCGCATTACTCACTCCCAGCGTAGACCTCACTGGGGTTCTTGCATTGCAGAATGTACCCGCGACTACTACCGTCTATTTTCGCATTGTGAATTGGGGAGGTACGTCTACTTCAGGTACCTGGTATATTTTTAGTTCATCAGGTCTCCAAGTAACCGGGACCGTGAATGTTTCTACTCCTTGTTCTGGTACCCCTACGGCTGGCTCGGTTTCGCCGATACCAACCACAATTTGCGGAAGCGGAGCCTCCGCATTGACACTTACCGGAGGCGCTACAGGCACCGGCCTTAGTTATCAGTGGTCATCTTCTGCATCGCCAACACCGCCGGGTACGAGCATTTCCGGTGCTACAAGCTCCAGCTATGCAACTCCTCCTATTACGTCCACTACCTATTATTGGTGCACCACTACGTGTGCTGCCTCCAGTTTATCTAATATATCTTCTACGGGAACAGTTACATATAATACTCTTCCTACCGTCAGTGTTACCCCGTCAGGCGGCAATGTTTGTTCCGGTGGTACGGGATTAAGCATGACCGCATCTGGTGCGTCAACGTATATATGGTCTCCGGTAACTGGCTTATCTGCTACCACAGGTGCTACCATTACGGCAAACCCCGGCAGCAATATTACTTATACTGTTACAGGTACGGCCTCAACAGGCTGCTCTGCATCAAATACTGCAACAGTTACGGCCACTCCGTCTCCAGCATCTGTAGCCATTACGCCTACTACCTTAACCACCTGCCAGGGCTCTGCACCAGGCATGATCTACGCTGCTGGTGGGGCTGTAGGGCCTACATTTGCCTCATCGGGTACAGTTAATTTCCCGGTAAATACTCCTCTTGATAATGTCCCCGATAGTTTTGTGATCAGTGGCATCCCTTCAGGAGCAGCAATTACAAGTGCATCGGTAACTCTTAATTTCTCCTCCAGTTTTGTACATGATTACATATTTAACCTGGTAGCCCCCAACGGAAAGATCATTAACCTTGTCAACCAGGCGCTGCCTTCAGGCGCAGGTAGCTTTACCAATACAGTTATCAGTTCGTCTTCATCAACTGCATTGTCCACAGGGACTACTCCATACACAGCAACCTTTGCAGCAGATGCAGCAAGTGCTGTAGGCCCTGCAGGCTTCTTGTCTAATACTACATCATGGCCGGCATTATTTACTGTTCCTAATGGCACCTGGTCGATTATAGCCTATAACAGCTCAACATTTGCTGATGTTTCGACATTCATTTCAGGCAGCATTGCGTTAAATTACTCGGCTCCTATAGCGGTGACCTGGTCGCCAGCCAGCCAGTTGTATACTAATTCAGTAGGAACGATAGGCTACACCAGCACCGCTACCGACACGGTATATCTGAACCCGCTTGCTGCAGCTGTTGTTACTTATACGGCTACTGCAACGAATGGAGCCTGTTCAAGTTCAGCAATCATCACAACTACTGTTAATCCTGTATCAGCTATCTCAGGTGTACCTACTTTATGTGTTGGTCTCACTACAGGCCTGAGCGACATAGTTTCTGGGGGAACATGGACTTCAAGTAATACTGCTGTGGCCACTATCGGTAGCAGTTCAGGTATTGCAACCGGTATTTTAGCTGGCACTTCGGCCATCACTTATACTTTGTCTACAGGTTGTACAGCATTTACCACAATTACGGTAAATACAACGCCACCGGGTATTACTGGTACCACCTCAGTTTGTGAAGGGCTTACGACCGCATTGAGCGATGGTGGCGGCGGCGCATGGAGCAGCAGCAGTACTACTAATGCTATGGTGAACCCAATTACAGGAATTGTCACAGGTGTCACGGCTGGTACGGCAACTATCTCTTATGTTTTATCAACCGGTTGCAGCGCAAGTTCTCCGGTTACCGTCAATCCAACTCCTGTGACGATTGCGGGCCTGAGTAATGTTTGCGTTGGGTCAACGATAAATCTCAGTGACGCAATATCCGGTGGTACATGGACCAGTCTGGATCCTACAGTCACCGTTGTGCCTGCTTCTGGTGATGTAAACGGTATTCTGCAGGGAACCGCAACAATAACTTATACGTTGCCAGCAGGCTGTACCGCATTTGCCGCAGTAACCGTGAACACAACACCATCGGCAATCTCCGGAACAATGACTGTGTGCGGTGGTCTGACTACTGCATTAAGTGATGCCGGCGGCGGATCATGGAGCAGTAGCAGCACAGCTAATGCCACCGTGGACATAGTTACGGGTATCGTTTCAGGCGTGTCTGCTGGTACAGCAACAATATCTTATACATTATCCACCGGTTGTAACGCAACTGCGGTAGTTACTGTAAATCTTACGCCATTAGGCATTACCGGAGCGTCTACAGTTTGCGCAGGTTCTACAATTTCATTGACCGATGGCACTTCATCAGGAACATGGAGTAGTTCAAGCACATCATTGAGCATTGGCTCGGGCAGCGGTGTTGTTACAGGTCTATCTGGCGGGACAGCCACCGTTAGTTATTCTTTATCGACCGGATGTACAGCAACTACTTCTGTGACGGTTAATCCATCACCTGTAGCAATTACAGGTATTACGAATGTTTGTGTGGGATCTACCACATCGCTGAGTGATGCTGGCGGTGGTAACTGGTCGAGCAGTAATACAACGGTTGGAGCAGTTAATGCGATCACTGGTGTGGTAACTGGCTTATCGGGTGGTACAACCTCAATTACTTACTCATTTCTTACGGGATGTTCAGCCGAAACAACAGTAACAGTAGACCTGTTGCCGCTGTCTATTACCGGTATGACCACAGTTTGTACAGGCGCCACTACAGCGTTGAGTGACGCAGGTGGTGGTGCGTGGAGTAGTAGCAATACCTCTGTTGCTATTGTTGATCCTTCTACCGGAGTCGTTACCGGTGTATTGCCGGGCACAGCTACTATTACTTATAGCCTGGCCACAGGTTGTACCACAAGTGTTCCTGTCACAGTTAACTTATCTCCTTCAAACGTTACAGGTACATTTCATGTATGTGTTGGATCTACAACGGCCCTCAGCGATGCTGGAGGCGGTACATGGAGCAGCAGCAATACTTCTGTTGCCACAGTTGTTTTGGGAACAGGCGTGACTTCCGGTATATTTGGGGGAACCTCCGTCATTACTTATACTTTATCCAATGGTTGTACTGCAACTACCCCGGTTACGGTGAATACACTACCTTCTTCAATAACAGGTATTGCTACTGTATGTGTTGGCGCAACAACAAATCTCAGTGACGCCGGTGGCGGCACATGGAGCAGCAGTATTACTACGGCAGCAACCGTAGTAACCGGAACAGGCGTTGTTTCGGGTGTATCATTTGGTACTTCGGTCATTACATATACGTTAGGTACAGGGTGTACTGCGGCCACAACAGTTACAGTGAATCCATTACCTTCCGGAATTACCGGGGTCTCCTCTGTATGCGTTGGTTTGTCAACTACATTGAGTGATGTTGGCGGTGGTGCATGGAGCAGCAGCAATACCGGTGTGGCGATAGTTGCATCGGGTACTGTGGCGGGTGTAACCCAGGGTACGGCGACTATAACTTATAAATTAGCTACTGGCTGTATTACTACGGATGCCGTAACAGTAAACCCGTTACCATCAGGAATTTCAGGTGGTTCAAATATTTGCGTTGCATCTAATATCACACTTTCGGACGCAGGCGGCGGTACATGGACCAGCAATAATACATCTGTTGCAACTATCGTGTTAGGTACAGGTGTCGCAACTGGTGTTTCTTCGGGAACTGCGGTTATTACTTATACCTTAGGCACTGGTTGCCTGATCACGAAAACTGAGACTGTTAATCCACTACCATTGTCTATAACGGGTGTCGCGACAGTTTGTGTAGGTTTGACAACCACATTAACTGATGCTGGCGGTGGTACATGGACCAGTAGCAACACTTCAGTAGCTATTGCCAGCCCTGGTACGGGTGCTGTTGGGGGCGTATCTGCTGGTACAGCGTCTATAACCTATACACTTTCCACAGGTTGTACTGCCAATACAGCGGTAACCGTTAACCCACTGCCAACAGCTATACTGGGATCGACCAGCGTTTGTATCAGTGATGCAACGACACTCAGTGACGGCGGCGGCGGTACATGGACAAGCAGTAATACCAGCGTAGCGACAGTTGACTTAGTTACCGGTGTAGTAAACGGTATTACGGCCAGCACTGCTACAATAACGTACATACTGGCTACCGGCTGTGAGACGACTCAAACCGTAACAGTTAATCCATTGCCATTATCTATCATAGGCCTGGGTACTGTATGCGCAGGTTTGACAACAAGCCTGAGTGACTTAACTACAGGCGGTACCTGGAGTAGCAGTAATACGACACTTGCAACGGTGACGCCGGGCGGTGGTGTTGTTACCGGTATATCAACCGGAAATCCCATTATTACTTATACCTCGCCATTGAATTGTGTGGCAATAACAACAGCGACTGTTAATCCTTTACCATCAGCAATAACTGGGACTACAGGTGTATGTATCGGATTTACTTCTACATTGAGTGATGCAGGTGGTGGCGTATGGACCAGCAGTAATACATTGGTGGCGAATGTAGGGTCAGGTACAGGTATTGTGACAGGTATTGCCGGGGGAACATCTAGCATCACTTATACATTGCCGACGGGATGCCTTACTACCAGTACTGCTACTGTGAATTCAGTACTTATTCCTTCAGTTGGTATTTCCAGCGGAACGACGGATACAATATGTGTCGGAACGATCCTCACGTTTGTTGCTACTCCGGTAAACGGTGGTTCCGTTCCTGTCTATCAATGGGAAGTAAATGGTAGTGTTGTCGGAACTACGGCCAATTTTTATAGCTATACACCAGCCAATGGAGATATAGTAAGCGCAATGCTGACCAGCAATGCTGTTTGCGCCGTACCTGATACCGCAAGTGATTCAGCCGTAATAGTAGTGCTACCGAATGTAACACCTTCTGTAAGCTTTTCGATCACCCCAGGAGATCCTGTATGCCAGGGATCACCTGCCATGTTTTCAGCTATCCCGGTATTCGGCGGAACAGCACCTACTTTCAGATGGACACAAAACAGTATCAATGTTGCTACAGGCCCTACATATACATATATACCGTCTAATGGAGATATCATTCATTGTATGATGGTGAGCAATATACAGTGTAACCTGGCAGATTCAGTGTTCAGCACAGATACTACGGTTGTTGTTGTTCCGGCTACAACCCCGGTATTCGCTATGAATTCACTGCAAGGCATACACACCTATACCGGTGAGAGCGATACATTCACTGCGGCCGTAACAACCACCGTAGCGCACACCTATCAATGGCTGATCAATGGCGTAGTATTGCCAGGAGCAACTTCAGCTACTTTTGTAAGCGATACACTTTCCAATAATGATTCAGTTACCTGTGTTGTGACGAATACTGATGTCTGCGGTTTGTCATCATCTAATTCAATAATCATAGGTGTCAGCAATGTTGGTATCCGGCCAGTTGCCATTATTGATAACATTGCAGTTTCGCCTAACCCAAGCAAAGGTACATTCACCGTGAAAGGCTCGCTTGGCATTACCAATGATGAGCAGGTTTCGATTGAAATTACGGACATGATCGGCCAGGCAGTATACAAAAATGTTATAGTCGCAGTTAGTGGCCAAATTAATGAACATGTAAAATTGAGTAACACAATAGCAAGCGGCCAGTATATATTGAACGTCCGCTCCGGGGTTGCAAGCAAAGTATTTCATATTGTCATTGAGCAGTAGTACATAGCCACCCAACGTTCCCGGCAATCCCAGGTTGCCGGGAACGTTTTTTTTAACTCACTTCCATACTGGTAACATATTGCATTTGGTCGGCTATTGCTTACTGCGTAATAATTTATTCAAACAACCGTAACATTAAAAATGGTTTGGGGTAACATTCCTTTGTCACATTTGCCACATGGATACTCCCGCTATATTATGGTTATTGCATGATTGTGGGCATGCGCGTTTTTTTTTGAAAAGTCTGCTATCTACTTCTACAATACTCCAATCAATCTGATCTTATGAAAAAACTAATTACCCTGGTAGCACTATTATTTATTGTTACTGTAAGCAGCTTCGGACAACTGGCTACCTATGCCGGGGCCGGTGGTGGTGGCACTACAGTCACAGGCGTGGCAAATGAGACAGTTACCTCGTTACTGAATTCTGGTTTTGGTAGCAATACGCCCTGTTCCAGTGGTGGGTTAAGTGGTATTACTGTAAGCACTACGTGGTCTACATATAGTACTGCCGGGCCACGTGTGTACATTCAAATGAAGCCGCTCGCGGGGTACCAGTTAAACGTTACAGGAATCAATGCAGGGATGAGAAGGTCAGGTACTGGTCCTGCTTGTGTAAGGTTTGCATATAGTCTTGATAATGGAGTTACCTGGATCGATGACCTGGCATGCCATGCGCCTATTAATTCCGGTTGCGGAACAACAGCAGTGTCTAACTGGAGCGGCGGAACATTGCCAACAGGTATCACCAGTACCGTGAATGGTATCATCGTTGCATTGTTTCCATATATTCCCAGCAGCAGCTCGGGTACTTTCCAGGTGAACACATTTAACGTTTTGGGTAATGTTACCGTATCCTGCACGCCGCCGCTGGCGATCACAGGAACCGGCAGTTTGTGCAAAGGGTCATCTACAGCTTTAACAGATGCTACCACGGGCGGCACATGGAGCAGCAGTAATACTTCTGTTGCCACTGTTGGTGTTGGGGGATCCGTTGCGGGTGTTGCTGCAGGCACATCGGTGATCACCTATTCTACCGGGGCAGGGTGTACTGCCACTACAATTGTAACAGTCAATCCCTTACCATCTTCGATTTCTGGTAACACAAATATCTGCTTAGGCTTAACAAGCACTTTAAGCGATGCCGGCTCTGGTACGTGGCTTAGCAGTAATTCATCGGTTGCTACAGTTGGCCTCGGTACGGGATTAGTTTCCAGTGTGTCCACAGGTACTGCTGTTATTACTTATACTCTGGGTACAGGTTGTGCAATTTCAACTATAGTAACTGTAAACCCTACGCCGGCGACCATCTCCGGAGCGCTGACTGTATGCACCGGGCTTACAACAAACCTGAGCGATCTGACAACAGGAGGCTCATGGAGTAGTGGATCTACCACAATTGCAACTGTTTCCGGAGGCATTGTTACCGGCGTTTCTGCAGGCACCTCTACTATCTCGTACGCGCTTACAACCGGCTGTGTTGCTACCACAGTTGTTACGGTATACCCTTTGCCTTTGGGCATCGTAGCTCCTGCAAATATATGCACTGGTTTTCCTACATTGTTGAGTGATCCTACACTGGGAGGTACATGGTCCAGTGGGAATTCATCTGTAGCAACGTTCAGTTCCGGTACAAGTATTGTTACCGGTATTTTAGCAGGTACAACGACAATAACCTATACACTTGCCACAGGCTGTACAAGCACCTTTGCGATGACAGTTAACGCTTTGCCGGCAGGTATTACCGGCGGCAGCGCTGTTTGTGTGGGATTGACCGGTGCGTTAAGTGACGCAACGCCTACTGGAACATGGAGCAGTAATACTACCTCGGTTGCCACTATCGGTTCTACTTCAGGTATTTATTTAGGTGTTTCTTCAGGTACTTCCGTTATTACATATACTACAGCCGCCGGTTGCCCTACGATCATTACCGTAACGGTAAACCTCCTGCCACCGGTTATAGGCGGAAGTTGGAATGCCTGCGTGGGCGGACAGACATCATTGATAGAAGGCGGTGGCGGTGGCTGGACCAGTAGCAATACATCGGTTGCGACAGTTGACCCCATCACAGGGGTGGTTTCGGGTTTAATACCCGGTACCACTACCATTACTTATACCATAGGCACAGGGTGTACGACCACAGCTAATGTCACCGTAAACCCTTTGCCACCGGGCATAACCGGGACTATGAACGTTTGTCCCGGAACGACGGCAGTGCTGAGCGATGTGGCTGGCGGTACCTGGAGCAGCAGCAATACATCCTATGCTACTATTGGCCTTGGTACCGGAGTTTATTCCGGTGTTTCGTCAGGCACCGCAACGATAACATATACGTCTGCGGTAGGCTGTATAGCTACTACCCCGGTGACTGTAAATCCGTTGCCGTTGCCTATACTTGGAACGGTGAATGTTTGCGCCGGATTGACCACATCTTTGAGTGATGCTACAATCGGTGGAACATGGAGTAGCCTGAATAGTTCAGTAGCCACTGTTGGTTCGGTATCTGCTGTTATTACTGGAGTTTCGCCCGGTACAGCTATTATAGTTTATACCATACCCACGGGTTGTGCTATTACTGCTACAGTAACTGTTAATTCGCTTCCATCGTCCATGACTGGTACTATGGCTGTTTGCTCAGGCCTCACGACCACTTTAAGCGATGCAGGAGGCGGTACCTGGAGCAGCAGCAATACATCTGTCGCCACAGTGACATTGAGTGGCGCAGGCGTTGTTACAGGGGTTACCGTGGGTACTGCCGTGATCACTTATACACTTGTTACCGGTTGTATCGGCACTGGTACTGTTACAGTGAATCCACTTCCGCTGGCAATAACCGGTACCATGACAGTTTGCCAGGGCGCATCAACAATTTTAAGCGATGCTACATTGAGCGGTTCCTGGTCGTCTTCCAACTCAGCTATAGCTGCTATTGGCCTGGGGTCAGGATTAGTTTCGGGTAACTCGGGCGGCGTAGCTAATATCACCTATACATTAATCACAACCGGTTGCATCATTACCGCGCCGGTAATTGTTAATCCCACTGCTCCTATAACAGGTATCCCCTATGTCTGTGCGGGTTCGGTTGTTCTTTTGTCCGCTGTTTACAGTGGAGGCACTTGGGTCAGCAGCAATATCGGAGTAGCCGCTATCGGGTCCGGCACCGGCGTTCTTACCGGTGTTTCGGCAGGCACTTCATCTATTACCTATACATCTCTTACGGGCTGCACGGTTGCGGCTGTAGTTACTATAGATCCGTTTCCTGCGGGAATATTTGGTTCACCGGTTCTTTGCACTGGTTCCACTACCGGATTAAGCGATGTGCCGGCCGGTGGTTCATGGGCCAGCAGCAATTCTGCTGTTGCTACCATAGATCCGGTTACAGGTGTGGTTTCCGGCCTATTGGTCGGGTCTACGATTATTACTTACGATCATGGCTCTGGCTGTATGGTCACTGAGACCGTGACAGTGAACCTTGCTGTGTCACCAATTACAGGCGCGAAAGATATGTGCGGCGGCGGAGCAACCATGCTGGTGGCTGATGCAGATGCGCCACGCGGTATATGGACAAGCACATTGGTTACCATCACACCTGTAGGGCTGGCAACAGCATATAAGACCGGCATGGGAATAATTACCTATACACTTCCTACCGGTTGTTTCACTACCGTATCACTGACAGTGGATCCTGTACCTGCAAAGATCATAGGGCAGAACATACTGTGTATTGGATCGGTTAGTGCACTCAGCGACTCTACATCGGGTGGCCTGTGGAACAGTATTGATCCGTCAATTTCGGTTGACGCGTTTACAGGATTGGTTACCAGCCTCACAACAGGAACAGCAGTGGTTAGCTATAGTTTACCAACAGGCTGTAGCGCAACAGATACAATGTCTGTTCGCCCGATACCATCTGCGATCACAGGCATTACAAACATTTGCGCCGGGAGCAGTACGCCGTTAAGTGATGCTGTATCCGGCGGCCTCTGGACGTCTGCACATACCGGCACAGCAACGATAGATCCGGTTACAGGAAGTGTTATGGGGGTGGCAGCAGGAATTACGATGATCACTTATTCGATTGGCACAAGCTGCTCGGTAAATACTACGGTCACTGTGCTGCCGCTTCCATCTGTATATAGTGTCACGGGCGGAGGCAGTTATTGTGCAGGCGATACAGGTGTTCATATTTTCTTAAGCAGTTCTGTGACAGGCACTAAATACTTGCTTTATAACGGAAGTTATTATGCTGATAGTATTGCTGGTTTTGGTGGTTTATTGGACTATGGGCCAATTACTGTTCCTGGTGTTTACGGCATTGTTGCCAGGGATACTGTTACCGGTTGCAGTAATAATATGTATTCTTTCGTACCAGTGATCGCTAATCCGATCGTCACGCCATCATTAATTATGGTGGCCCCGACCGGCGATACCGTTTGTGCAGGTACTCCTGTTACTTTCACAGTCGCCCCTGTAAACGGCGGTACACTACCTAAATACGAGTGGGTGGTAAATGGTGTACCGGCCAGCAGCACCGGTACTTCTTATAACTATTCCCCGCTTGATGAGGATGTGGTTGTAGCAGCGATGACCAGCAATGCCACCTGTGCAGATCCCGTGACTGCTTATGCATACGTGACCATGTCGGTCGTTACACCGGTCGTTCCATTGGTAACGATTTCTGCTGATCCGGGTACCGTGGTAGAAAAAGGCCAGCCTGTTACTTTTACAGCTTTGGTTGTCAATGGCGGCATCACACCGGCATATCAATGGATGAAAAACGGTCTTGCGGTTGCCGGAGAGACCTTTTCAACGTATACAACAAACAGCATAGCTAATTTCGATTCTATAAGTTGTATGGTCACCGGCAGTGGGTTATGTGGCCTGTCCGCAACGAACAGGGTATATATGAATGTCACTACTGATGGCGTAGGTTCGCTAACTAACTTGTCCTCGGTGCTTATTTCACCTAACCCAAGTAAGGGAGGATTTATGATCAGCGGTTATTCAGGTACTGCAACTGATGAGGAAGTAACCATAGAAATTACAGATATGGTAGGGCAGGTAATTTATACGAGTAAAATTAAGACCGACAATGGAAACATTGAGGCTCATGTTGAACTCGGAGATAACTTCGCCGCGGGTAATTACTTACTACACATCCGCTCTGAAAATATCTACAAGACCCTTCAGGTAGTGATCGAGAAGTAAGCTGAGTGATAAATAATCGATGGAAGCAGAGTTGGTATCGTATCCCAACTCTGCTTTCTTTTTATTGCTACTCGTACAGGCAGGACTCATTTTGCCCTTATAACCGCTTTTTTGGCCTAATATTTTCCATTTTTCGGAAAATTTATCCTTCGGGTGGAATAATTATGGCTATGCCATAAAATTAACTGATTGATTTTCAATGTTTTGTGAGTTTGGCACAGGAATGGATATATACCTATTAAACAACGCTAACAACAAACAATCATACTCAAAAACAAAACAAAATGAAAAACATCAGCAAAGTACTCGTAGCAGCAGCAATCTTAGTAGCAGGTTCTACAACAGCATCATTCGCACAGGCATCAGCAACAGCATCAGCCACTGCGGTTATCATCACTCCAATAGCCATTTCCAAGACAGTAGATATGAACTTCGGTAATGTAGCAGTATCTGCTTCTACAAGCGGTACAGTAGTATTGTCTACAGCAAGCGGTCGTACTACAGGCGGTTCTGGTGGTGTAACACTTCCATCTACTACCGGTACAGTTGCAGCAGCATCATTCAATGTTACCGGCCAGGCCAGCTATACATACGCTATCACATTGCCTACATCAGCTACTTTGTCTGACGGTGCTTCACACACTATGAGCGTAGGTACTTTCACAAGTAATCCATCATCTACCGGTACACTTAGCTCAGGCGGTGCACAGACACTGTTAGTAGGTGCTACATTGAGTGTATCAGCAGCACAGGCAGCAGGTACTTACACCAGCTCTACTGCAGTACCGGTAACAGTTAACTACAACTAATCAAAACTTACTTCATAACAATAACGCCCCCTCCTAGAGCGGGCGTTATTGTTATGTGGCATTTAATGAATAACGAAGGTAATGTTGCACCGAGACAAAGCAGGCCCACCTGAAAAGAAAAAACCTTTCAAGCAAAATACTTGAAAGGTTTTTTTGTTGTGGTGCGGGAGGGAATTGAACCCCCGACACAAGGATTTTCAGTCCTTTGCTCTACCAACTGAGCTACCGCACCCCTTTTTGGGATTGCAAAGATAAGGTTTCCAATTAAAAATCAAAGAGAAAAATAAAAGTTGATTTATCTGCGCGCAATGTACCATGAAACGCAGTATTGACAGACCTTTAGTGTACACACTCAAAGCGGTATTGCGCACACAGAATAATTAAAAACATTCATTTACAAGTTGGCAGCTATTACTTTTATGGCCACATGCAGGATGCTATAGTATATATAAAACAAAGTTTAGCTGCAATTTTCTTGTTAGCACTTGTTGGTACTAGCAGTTATGCGCAAAATGCAGATATTGGTCTGCTTCGTGATATTAATCTGCATAGGAATGAATCCATAAAACAGGAGATGGTGGGTGTTACTAATTCGGTATATCCTTTTACCATTGCAGCGCCAGTGGCAGAACTGGTGGCAGGGTACGCTGCCCATGATAAAACAGTGATCATGTATGGCTGGCAAACCGTGGCCGCATTAGCTGTTAATACCATCTTTTCAACGGGCTTGAAGTATACCGTAAACCGTACACGGCCCTATATTACTTACCCGGATATTAACGAGTACCTGCGGGAAAATGATCCTTCATTTCCATCAGGACATACGTCCTATTCTTTTTGCACGGCTACCTCTTTGAGTATTTGCTTTCCTCGGTGGTATGTAATGGCTCCTGCATATACCTGGGCGGCATTGGCTGGCTATTCACGGTTGTATCTCGGGGAGCATTATCCTACCGATGTGCTTGCAGGGGCGGTGATTGGTTGTGGCTCGGCATGGCTGGCATATAAAGGCAATAAATGGCTGCAACAACGGAAACATAAAAAGCAGCCGGCAGGCAAATAGTTGTTACATCATTTTTCTCTTCACCCAGGCCCGGAAAGATTCCCACTGCATGGTCGTTCCTGTCGGTTCGGTGAGCGGGCCGGTATAAGGTGTGCCGCGCTGTATATAGTATTTATTGAAGGTAGACTGGTTGATGCCCCACTTCATCAGGAATTGTTTCCGTCCGTTGTTTTTCTTTACCCGTAAAGTTGATTTGGACTGGAAGTGGTACACCCTACTTTTACCAATGCCTTTAAATATACGGCAGCCAGCTTGCCACATCTTCATCGCAAAATCATCGTCGCTGCTTACCCCCGGACTTAGCTCTATGCTATAACCGCCCGTGATGAGCCAATATTTGCGGTGCACTATAGTAGGCGGCCATGTAGATCCCGCCCAGTCGGCCTTTGGGAACGTGTTACATTCTTTCAGTAAATGTGTTTCGTTAAAGGTTTCTATAGACTGTCCGTAGTCTTTATTGATGACACAGGGGTTGTTATAATTGATGGGTTCTATCATGGTGCTGGAAAACATAAAGCAATCGGTACCCAGCTTTTTTATTTCATCAGTTATGTTGGTGTCCCAGCCTGGGCATACATACATATCATCATTCATGTACACGATGTAGTCATGCTTTGCCAGCCCGGCAGCCTCATTGACCGCTATGCAGATACCCGCATTGTCCGGGGTATGTGTGAAGTCAAGCCCTTCATTCCGGGCCCATTGCAGTGTGCCATCCCCGCCATCATTTACATGCAGGATCACCTGGTGGTTGTACGCGGAATTTTTGCGGATACTTTCCACGCATAATTTTGCGAAAGCAAGGTTATTCCATGTGGGGATGATGATTGAGAACATATAGTCGCGGGCAAAGTTAATATTATCAGTAATGTTCTGCCGGATTTCTTCAAAATTAAAAATTGTTACAAAGCATTATCTTTAAGACCAAATAGCGGTTTGATAATGAAGAAAAGCAGTTTTTATCTGTATTTATCTCTTTTTTGTGTTCATGTGCTGATCGCTGCGATTGCCTTCGTTCATTTTCGCCAGCATCCCGGAGGTGTGCTGTTTTGTGATATCGGGGACGGACTGAAAAATCTATTCACGCTTACTACTTATGTAAAGGAACCAATCTCTGCGGGTGGTATACTTAAGTATGACTTCTTTCAGTATCCCTTTGGCGACTACGTTTATTATACTGACAACACGCCTTTGTTTTCAATACCGTTCCGCTGGATATGTCATCATGTTTATGATCTTTCGGCATACACGGTAATTGTTCTTTATTGTGTTGTTATCCTCAATATTATTGCCAGTGGCCTTCTTATTTATCACATACTCCGCAAACTAACAGGGGAGAACACTATCTCTTACCTGATGGCCATCATACTGCCCTGGGCCAATATGCAGATACTGAGGATATGGGCGGGGCACACCGCGTTCTCTTTCTCGTCGCTGATACTGCTGGCTACCTGGTTAATGATGCTGTGGCATAAACACAAAGACAACCGGAAAAAGCAAGTGATGGTTGGCGTTGGCATGTGCCTGTTGTCGTTTTTAGGGTTCCTTGCCCAAGGTTACTACCTGGCCATAATCACCATGTTCTCATGTGCTATGCTTTTCTTTTATGGCGTCTTTTACCGTAAGGAAAAACAAGGCCTTTTCAGTATGCTTGCAGCGCCGGTTGTCGCTGTGGTTTCCTTGTGCCTCGTGTTGGTCTTGCTGGGAATAACAGATGGGTATCTGCCACTGAGGCCTGTATCTGCCACGGGTTACGACTGGATGGAGTTGAAAATACGGTTCACGGCATTGTTCAGCCGTTATCTTTTTCAACGGGTTTATTTTCCTATATCTGCAGGCTATATCTCTTCAGAAGCGGAACTGGCCGGATACCTGGGCAATGTGGGACTATATGCGTTCCTTGTGTTTGGTATAGCCGTTGTTGTTAGCAAAAAATTCCGGGAGTTTATGGTACGTACCCAGAAGGATTTTTTCGCAGACCCTTTGAAGGCAACTATACTGCTTGGCGGCCTCGTATTGTTGTTTATCTCTTTCGGGGAGCATTACTATACTGAGGAGCCTTACACTAAAGGGATACTTTTCCTGAATATTTTAAATCCATTCTTCTACCTGCATTATTTTACAAAAAGAGTAGAGCAGTTCCGGGCTTTGGAGCGGTTTATATGGCCTTTCTTTTTCGTTTTTAATATCTGGATCGTGTACACCATCACCGCCGTATACAAGGAATACAACAATAAGATAAAGATGCTGGTGATCGCTTCTATACTTCTTTTTGGCGGTTACGAAACACGTGACTTTGTGCGGGAAATGCAGGCACAGACCGCGCACAAAAATATCTTTAGTGCAGATGCTCTTTCGGGTATAACGCCACCCAATGTCCAGTTTGGCCGCTACCAGGCCATCCTGCCCATTCCTTATTATTCGCTTGGCGCCGAAGATTACGACCTGGATATGATTGATGACGAAAAGTGGAGCAATCTTACCTATCGGTTATCGATAAAGTCAGGCTTGCCGCTGATGGCCTGTAAAATGAGCCGTACGCCAGCAGTGTATAGCCGGGTACTCATGGGTTTCGTAGGTTTTGATAGCATGGATGTAAGGCTGAAAGAACGACTCACGAACAAACCAGTGTTGGTGGCAGTGTGTAAGCGGCTGCTCACAGACAGCAGTGGGAAAAACATTCCGCATGAAGGCTACGCAGCTGCCGTATATTCCAACTCACTGCGATTCGCATCGCGGAATCATTTGCAGGCCATAGATAGTTCGGATGAAGTGATCTACTACGAATGGTACCCGGCTGCTAAAATGTAAGGTCACTTTTTTACCGTTCTGAAATAATGCCGGCTCAGGAAGTTAATGTTATCTGCAGTCCACTCCGATGCCTGCCCGTTTTCGGTAAGCCCGTAATCCATCAGGCTAAGCAGCGCTGCTTTGGTAGATATGTCTTTGTCTTCAAGGTTTGCCGGCAGCCCTGTTATGCAAAACTCCCGGAATAAATTTAACTCCATGTGGCCGGTTTGTGCAAACGCATCAAGCGCTAACCGGCTGGTGTATACATTGTCAATGCGGCAGTTTTTGTTGAGGATCACGTCCGTGTCGGCAGTATTCAATATCACCTGTGGTATCGCACTGTCTTCGACGTTGATGATAGATCGTAGCGTGTTCACCAGGTCTTTCCAACTGGTATAGTTTGTTGATCTTTCAATATCGGTGATGCCGGATACTGTACCATCGTGCAGGTGTTTTATATCACACTCCTGTGCAGCATCGGGTGCGCCCGGTAGTCTAAGGCAATAGCTGGTCACGTTTTTGTATTGGCGTCTCAGCAGTGCATGTCCGTTGATGGTATCTACCGTGCTATCCCATACTCCATGGCTACCTTGCTGGTCTGCACAAAATTCAACACAGTGGTCAGCGCCTGCCTGCCTTGCTGTATAGTACTGTGCGTTCATCGGCTGGCCATTATTGTTTTCATGCCCCGCAGTAGTATAGATGATCACCACCTTCTTATTTTCCTTTGCGTTATTCTGTGCAATATCGTTGAACACATTCAGGCCCATGAAAAGCTGCCATTCGTCCTGCTGCGCCACCACATAGAAGCACACGGCATTATATTGGCTATACATGTCTGTAGACAACAATAACAGCAATATGAACAACCAAATTCTCTTCACCTTTTTATTCTTTTACAAACTTTACCAACTGTATATTTTGTGGCATCTTCACATACAGGCTATAGTTGCCGGGCCTTAACTGCGCGGCATTATAACTGAATGTATGCTTGCCTTTTTCTTTTGTCTCATTGAGCAGCAGCCCGTAAGATCTGCCATAGTAATCGTTCACAGCCATCGTCACCATACCGCTGTCTTCTATTTCATAGGTGATGTTGATGATATCATGCGCAGGATTGGGGAACACGTTTACTGTGTATTTATTCAGAGTGGTTGTAGAATCCTGGAAAGCAACGGGTCCCGGATCGTTCTGCAGCACGTTCGAATCGCAGGTGATTATTGTTCTGAAATAATTCCTGTTTGTCCAGTTTATATGGCTTCCTCCGGAATGTGTCGGATCCCATTCCGGCGAATATCCGTAATGCGTGCAACCATAGGACACCTGTGCCAGTAGTGCAGACTCTTTGGCAATGTCTTCCGGGGCCAGGTTGGGCGGGTTGTTGCTGCTATAGTAGCCCTCAAATAGGTTAAGGTTTACGCATGGCATCTTTGATGCGATCCGGGTAGCGAGCAAACCCGTCTGTATGTGATCGGGATGGTCTGATGGATTTAAGGTCCAGTCCCATTCAGGGCAATTTATGGTGATGTCGTCCGCTCCTTTTCCTTCTTCCTGGATTATTTTTTCCACTGTTTTAACCAGGTCTTCATAACCAAAATAAGCAGTGCTGCTATCCACGGCATATAGCGTTGGCATCTTTCCGTGCGCGAATTTTGTTAAGGTAGTATGTGTCGCTTCCAGGCAGCCATCAGGTAAACGCAGGAAGTAGCTTACCGTGTTCTTATATTTATAGCGGAGTATGTTGTGGTAAGACAACCCTTTTATGGTGACTACTGACGGACTCCACGGCTCATTTTTACCGTTGATGTCAGCGCAGAACTGTACTGAACGGTTAGCGCCTGTTTGCCGGGCCAGGTAATACTGTTCATTTACAGGGCCGCCATTGCAGTTGGCCTCTCCGGCAGTGGTGTATATCAACACTACTTTGCTGTTGTTGCTATTGGCGCCGTTGGCAATGTCGTTAAACGCATTGACGCCCATAAATAGCTGCCAGTCGTCGGGATGGGCAACCATGTAATAGGCAACCGAAGTATACTGCGCAAACGAAACAGGCACGCTAAGTACACTGATAAGGATCGACAGCAAAAGTTTTCCTGGTAAGCGCATTCATGCAAAAATAAAATACTTTTTGCTTACAATGAGTTATTTTATTGTAAATCAAGGAATATATCGTTAGGGATTACGGTAATATAATGGGTGAAGGTTAATGGACGACCACTACTGATTAATTTTCAGCCTAACTTTGTAATACTGTTATGCTAGTTCGTATCCATCCCGATGACCCGCAACCGAGACTTATAAAAACCGTTGTGGAGTGCCTGTTAGACGGGGGGATCATCATATATCCCACTGATACCATTTATGGCATAGGTTGTAATATTTTCAACGCAGACGCCATCGCCCGTATAGCCCGAATAAAAAATATGGACGCCAAAAAGGCGCAGTTCTCCTTTATATGCAGCGACCTTAGCCACATCACTGATTTTGCCAAAAGCATTGATACGCCTATATTCCGTCTGCTGAAAGCTGCGCTGCCCGGGCCATATACCTTTATCCTGGAGGCTGGTAAGCAGGTGCCCAAGCAGCTAAAGACAAAAAAAGACACAGTAGGCATCCGTGTTCCCGACAATAAAATATGCCATTGTATTGTGAAAGAGCTCACGCATCCGTTAATGAGCACCTCGCTGCCTATGGATGGAGACGTGGAGTATTTCACCGACCCTGAGCTCATGGAGGAGCAGTTTGGCAATGTCGTTGACATCGTCATTGATGGTGGCATAGGTAATATTCTTTCGTCTACGGTCATTGATTGTACATCAGGCAGCCCGGTATTGTTGCGTGAAGGGGCGGGGGAGTGGGCGCACCTCATTCATTAAGTAGTTATATGGCCAACGGAGTTTGTGAATTGAAGCAATTGGGCTTATTTTGCGCCATAAATACGACACATGAAACACGCATATATATTTCCAGGCCAGGGTGCACAGTTTTCCGGAATGGGAAAAAGTCTTTATGAGCAAAGCGCCTTTGCGAAAGAGTATTTTGAACAAGCTAATGAGATACTTGGATTCCGTATCACGGATATTATGTTCAGCGGAACAGATGCGGAGCTCAAACAGACCAACGTAACACAGCCGGCTATTTTCCTGCACTCCGTAATACTTTATCAAACAACTCCTGACCTGTTGCCCGATATGGTTGCGGGCCATTCACTTGGCGAATTTTCGGCGCTGGTAGCTAATAAGGTACTAACATTTGAAGACGGCCTTCGCCTGGTGGCTAAGCGTGCAGCGGCCATGCAGCATGCCTGCGAAATAAACCCTTCAACCATGGCTGCGGTGTTAGGTCTGGAGGATGCAAAGGTGGAAGAGATATGCGCTTCATTTGTAGATGAGGTAGTGGTAGCGGCTAATTATAACTGCCCCGGCCAACTGGTCATCAGCGGCAGTATAGAAGGTATAGCCCAGGCGTGTGAGAAGATGAAAGCCGCAGGAGCCAAGCGGGCGCTGGTATTGCCGGTAGGTGGTGCATTCCATTCTCCGTTAATGCAGCCAGCGCTGGAAGAGCTCGAAGCGGCAATAGCCCAGACACATTTTAATAACCCTACTTGCCCCGTTTACCAGAATGTAGATGCGCATCCTTACATCGACCCTGGAATGATAAAGCAAAACCTGATCAACCAGCTTACAGCACCTGTGCGCTGGACACAAACTGTACAGCGAATGACGGAGAATGGCGCCACGCATTTTACAGAAGTGGGCCCTGGCAGTGTATTGCAGGGGTTGGTGAAGAAAATAGTTAAGGATGTAGTTATTGACGGCATCAGTTAAAAAGCGCGGCTTTTAGTAGCATATAAAGCGAAAGGCAGGCGATATCGCCTGCCTTTCGCTTTATTAAAAATTTGTAGTCCTGTTATCGGAGATCTACGGTTTCTACACCTGGATGAGATTTGGGATCCCACGTGAATTCAGCGTCCGAAACATTCGGGTTAGGAGTTATATTGCTCACGGTATACTGGATATTGTTGCCATTCTTCTCCGTGATATTTCCACCGGCTATCATTGAGTTCGACTTGTCTACCATCAACTCTATTTTCGTGTATTTTTTAGTAGCGTCTATTGGCAGCAACTCTATCAGGTCGTAAGTTTTTGCTTTATCTTTTTTCTCTCCTTTATAGCTATACTTATATTCTTTGTCGTAGAAATTGGTCAGCAATTTTGCCGGAGACATGGTTTGTTCCGATGGGTTGAAGTTGTTTATCTGCACCTCCTTGGTATCCTTGGTGTACGTCCAGGTAGTTTTGTTGTCGCAGATGATTTCCTGTCCGCCCAGGGTTACATGGTACTTCTGGCCTTTAAGCACTATTGTGCCTTTCTTTACATCGTTTACCTTGCCCCCTTTTCCAGTGAGATTGATGCTGAAATTTGCTTTTAAAGATTTGAGGCTATTCACTTTTTTGGTTACAGCTTCTAATACAGATTTCGCTTTAGGATCATTCTGAGCCGATGCCGTATATACCGCGCAGCAAACAGCCAGGGAGCTTATTAATAATACTTTCTTCATTTTTGTACTAAGACTTGTTTAAATATTAGGTCTGAAAAATTTCGTGGCGCGAAGTTAGCTTAAACCACTTAGAAACTCGTCTAATTCGCTGTCTGTTTTAAAATATACATCCCGCGGCTTGCTGCCCATTGCAGGGCCTACTATCCCGGCCGATTCCAGTTGGTCCATTATCCTGCCTGCCCTGTTGTAGCCCAGGTTGAATTGCCTTTGTAAATTAGAAGTAGAGCCTGATTGTTTCTGCACTACTACCCGTGCACATTCTTCAAACAGTTTATCCCTGTTCTTGGGGTCAAAGCTTTTATTGCCGCCATCTTCATCGTCCATTTCGGGTTCGGGTAGCAGGTGAGCAGTAGGGTAGCCTTGCTGCCGGCCTATGAATTCTACCACATTCTCTACTTCAGGCGTATCTACAAATGCGCACTGCAGGCGCAGCAATTCACTACCGTGCGATATAAGCATGTCACCACGGCCCACAAGTTGTTCCGCGCCACCGGTATCCAGTATGGTACGTGAATCCACCTTAGCAGAAACCTTAAACGCTATACGCGCAGGGAAGTTTGCTTTGATGGTACCTGTGATCACATTTACAGATGGCCGCTGAGTGGCAATGATCAGGTGTATACCTACTGCACGTGCCAGCTGCGCCAGGCGCGCTATCGGCATTTCCACTTCCTTGCCTGCGGTCATGATCAGGTCTGCAAATTCGTCGATCACCAGCACTATGAAAGGCAGGTATTTATGATGCTCGGGATTAAGGCGGCGTGCTATGAATTTTTCATTGTACTCCCTTATGTTTCTTGCGCCGGCATCTTTAAGCAGCCCGTAACGATCATCCATCTCATCGCATAGTGCTTTAAGTGTGTAGATGACTTTCTTAATATCCGTGATAATGGATTCGTCTTCATTGGGGAGCTTCGCCAGGAAGTGTTTTTCTATAGTGCGGTAAATGGACAGTTCCACCTTCTTAGGGTCTACCATTACAAACTTCAGTTGTGAAGGATGTTTTTTATACAGCAGCGATACAAGTATAGCATTTATACCCACTGATTTGCCCTGCCCGGTAGCACCTGCCATCAGCAGGTGAGGCATAGTGGCCAGGTCTACTATATAGTTCTCATTGTCTATTTTTTTGCCCAGTGCTATAGGCAGGCTCATCTTATTGTTTACAAACTTATCGGTAGACAGCAGTGCCCGCATATTCACTATCTGCTTGTTGGCATTAGGTACTTCAATACCTATGGTGCCTTTGCCCGGTATAGGCGCTATGATACGTATTCCCAGTGCCGCCAGGTTCAGGGCTATATCATCTTCCAGGTTTCTTATTTTAGATATGCGTACACCTTCAGCAGGTACTACCTCATACAGCGTCACGGTAGGGCCCACGGTAGCGGTAATGGTCTTTATTTCTATCCCGAAGCTGCGGAGCGTATTCAGTATCTGGTCTTTATTCCGGTCCAGCTCTTCCCTGTTCAGCGATATGGCTTCCTGCACCCGCTCCTCCAGCAGGTCCAGGGTAGGGAATTTATAGTTCCGGAGTGTTTCTTCAGGTGCAAAGGGTTCATTGTCTGCTATCGAAATGTGCGCGCCATGCTTTATCTGTGGCTCTTCTACTTGCTTTACCACGTATGATAGTTCCAGGTCATCATGGGCTACAGTGCTTACAGGCACCGCCGCCGCCGCATTGCGGCCTTCCAGGAATTCGGTGTACTCTCCATAGCGTTCGTCTTCGGGTTCTTCCTCTTCTTCTTCGTATTCTTCGGTCAATGGTTCTTCAGGTTTCTTGTGTTCCACCAGGGCCATGTCCCACTCCTTGTTCTTGCGGGCATCATTTATTACCGGTGTCACATCTTCGTCGTTGTCGTTCAGGTAGTTTGATGCTGCGCTGTCTACCGGAAACGGAGCAGAGTCGTCGATAAGGTTGCCGTTTTCTTCTTCTGGTATCGGGGTATTAAATACGGGTTCCGGGGTAAATGTGTCCCTTACTTTTTTTGCACGTGCTCTTATTCTGTTCAGCATTGGGCTGATGTCTAATGCAAATATTACAAAAATGAAAAATAGTATGGTAGACAGCAATACCATTCCGGTCCCCAGGCGGCCCAGCAGGCCATTGAAGTAATCAATAGCATTTTTGCCCAGTGCCCCCCCTAATGGAAAAGTGCTTTCTCCAAAAAGAAAGGTGAGCGATGGTGCCAGTAACAACAGCAGGATGGATACCCAGCGCATGTAACGGAGCAGTGGCAATGCTTTCTTTCCATAAATGATATTAATGCCCAGCGCAGCGATGCCAATGCCAATGGTAAGAGACGCCAGGCCGGCTCCTTTATATACTAATACATGAGACAGCGCCGCTCCTAATCGTCCGCATATGTTTGCTACGGGCGTCTGATCATGAAAAAGAAAAGCAGACAATCCCTCTTTGCTGATCAGGAAACTTTGGTCGGCAGTCCATGTAAAACAATAACTTACAATAGAAAGACAAGTAAAAACACCGGCCAAAAGCAAAAATATGCCAACGCCAAGCCTTATCTGACGTTTTTTGTCAATAAGTGGCTGACCTTGTTCACTTGCCGGTGGGGGCGGAGCTTCCGGCGGCGGCGTTTTTTTATTTTTGAGCGTTGTGGCCATTGGGTGGTTCAGAATGTAAAAATACAATATTATAAAAGCAAAAAAACTTATTCCGTATTTGTGGAAAATTTATTTTCACAGCGTTATGAAACATTTTATAAAATTCATATTTTTGTTTGGTGCTTTTTTATGGTTAGGGCAAACGTTTTCGTTTGTTTTGCTGTCTACATAATAAAACATAGCTAAAAGGTGCTCAATGAATCATAAAAAGCCGAATGTAAATGGGGATATTAAACACGGTAAATATGTAAAACACAGCGCGCCATTTGCCGGTTTACATAGGTATATGGAGGCATTGGCACTTAATGGTAATAATAAAATTATAAAGAAAGACATTGCTAGTTTCAAATATTTCTGTATTTTCAACCGTTGGAGTGCAATCAATACAGGAACAATAACCGTTGAATAAAGGCTGATGTAGTGCTTAATGCTACTACTTAAGGCGTTTTTACGGGTTGTTTTTTAACATAATTGTAAGCGCAAATACCGGAAAATATTTGCGAAAAATGAAAAAACGATATTAATAAGTAATTTTACAACGACAACTATATACAAATGACCAGGAGAAATATTTTTAGCCGTTTAAGTCTTGCTATCGCGATCTCGTTGAGTGCACCTGTAGTGAATGCCCAGGACATTCACTTTACCCAATTTGATATGACCCCGTTGGTGATCAATCCTGCGTTTACAGGTATGTTCGACGGACAGGTTCGTGCCAGCGCAATATACAGGAATCAGTGGGCCAGTGTTACGGTACCCTATGTTACTTACGGTGCTGCCGTTGATCTGCCTCTGTTTATTGAGCGTAATGGCGATTACCTGGCAGCAGGTTTACAGTTGTATAAAGACCAGGCAGGCGATGCAAATCTCTCTAATTTTACAGGGCTCGTTTCCGTTGCATATCATAAGTTCTTCGGACAGACGGAGCACAGCGGGTCAGATCTCGCAGTGGGCTTGCAGGGCGGTTATGCGCAGAAGAGCATCGACCTTTCCAAGTTGTATTTCGGCGATGAATACCTGAATGGCAGCTTCGTTCCCGGCATATCGCAGGAATACCATCTCGGTATCGGCAATTCAGTTAATTATTACCTCGTAAATGCGGGTATTTCGTTTTCACAGGCTACCAGCGATAAGTTCGGATATGTGATCGGAATTGGTGCAAATAATCTTAACCAGCCCGATGATGCCATTGAGAAAAAACAAAATGCTGAGACAGGTTTGGATATGCGTTATACTGCAGAGTTGGGCGCTAACTGGATAGTAGGCGAGCGCCTGAGCTTACGCCCGGCTGTCTTGTATCAGAACCAGGCTAGTGCGTCAGAAATAATCGTGGGCAACGAGTTCCGTTATGAAGTAAGTAATAACCCCGGTTTTCAGAATTTCTCCCCTGCTATATTTTTAGGCGGTTGGTTCCGTACTGGCGATGCGGTAATGATCACAGCAGGTGTTGAGTTCAAAGGCTTCCGCATAGGTGTAGGATATGATTACAATATTTCTGATCTTAATGTATCAAGCAATGGTAATGGCGGCTTCGAAATTGCGATCAGGTACATTGCACCAAACCCAATTAAGTTTGCCAATAAAAGGACGATACCTTGCTCTAGATTCTAAGATAATAATAAATATATAAGTGAAGGGCTAAAGTTTTTTTAAAAGCCCTTCTTTTTTTTAAAACCAATTTATACTTTTATATCCATTAACAACGCTCACGCACATGAGAAAAAATTGGCTGTTCCTTATTTTAGCAACGATTATCGTTACTGTTCAATATGATGCAAATGCCCAAACGAATAATAACAGGAAATACAGAAACAAGGCAAATGACCCTGTAGGTAAACTCTCCGACCAAAGAAAATTGCGCTGGGCTGATGATCTCTATAGGCAGGGCAGTTACTTTAATGCTGTTGATTATTACCAACAGTTAAAAGCAGATGATGAGCGCAACCCGTTTTATACCTATCGTCTCGCTGAGTGTTACAGGTTTGTGCGTGATTATGTTCCCGCTGCACATTACTATGCTGAAGCTTACGCCCTCGATAAAAAAGATTATCCTTTATCTAATTTCTATGCAGGCCTTATGCTCAAGCAGCAGGGCGAATATCAGGCAGCAACAGCTTGTTTTAAGCAGTTTCTTGCTGATAACAAAAAGCTGGCGTCTGGTGGTAATCAGAACGTAGTGAGTCAGGCTATAGCCAATGACCCGGACAGAAACCCGGTGCCAAAGGAAATGAAGAAATACAAAAAGAAAGCGGATGTAGAAATTAAAGGTTGCGATATGGCAATACTCTCCATCAAGAACCCTGAACCATTTACCGTTATTAATGCAGGCCCTAACGTAAATACCACATACACCGAACTTTCTCCTTATCCATTGGGAGATAGCTCTTTGTTGTTCTCTACCATGGGTCGTAACGCAGTTATCGAATCAAACGGTTACGAGAAATTACAGTACAAAGAACACTTTCTTACTTCGCACAAACAGCCTGGCCCTGTAGTAGATTCTTTCCAGTGGCCTTTACCATTTAATGATGGTGGTTTTAATGATGCGTCAGTTCACACAGGCAATGGTTGTTTCAGCCCCGGCGGCGATCGTTTCTATTTTACAAAGTGCTCTGAAGGTGATTCTATGATGATCACCTGCGCTATCTATGTTGCTCGTTTTGCTGAGCAGCATTGGGGTCCTTCAGAATTGGTTCCCGGTAACGTGAACGAACCAGGTTCTTCTAACACAATGCCTTTTATAGCCAAAGTAGGTAAGAAAGAAGTATTGTTCTTCTCTTCAAACAGGAAGTTACAGAGCCGTGGCGGATACGATATCTGGTACACAGTTATCGACCCACGTAATGGTTCTTATCGCCGTCCGCAGAATGCAGGCAAGCAGATCAATACTACTTCTGATGAGATCACTCCTTACTATGACTCTCGTGTGAACAAATTGTATTTCGCTACTAACGGATTGCAGTCTATGGGTGGATTTGATATCTACTCTGCAGACGGTGGCCCATCTCGGTACACCAACCTGCATAACATGGGTTATCCTATCAATACTTCTGCTGATGAGTTGTATTATATCAAGGATCCTTCAGGCAAACCAGATGCTTATGTGGTTTCAAACCGTATCGGTTCTTATGCATTGAAAAACCCAACCTGCTGTAATGATATCTGGCGTATACAGGGCGAACCTAAACTGGTAGTTATAGGTAAGGCTGTAAGCAAAAGGACACAGGAACTGATGCCGCAGACAGTAATAAAGATGGCTGACCAGAAGGGCGAAATGAATACCTTCAATTCAGAAGATGGTAACTTCATGTTCAACATGGCACGTGGCCATTCTTACGTGATCACTGGCGACAAGCCTGGTTATACTTCTACAAGGGCTTCTGTAAGCACAATGGAAATTAAGCGTTCTGATCCGGATGATACCGTGTTTGTTACTATATACCTCGATAGTATCAGGAACAGCTTTAGCGTAAGCAACATTTATTATGATTATGATAAGGCTACTCTTCGTGCCGAATCAGTTGCTTCTCTTGATTCTGTAGTTCATTTCCTTTCAGATAACCCATCCATCACTGTAGAGATATATTCTTATACAGATGCTAAAGGCCGTGACGAGTACAATCTCCCACTGTCTCAGCGTCGTGCGCAATCTGTGCTTGACTACCTTGAAAAGAATGGTGTAGACAGGGGCCGTTTAACAGCGAAAGGATTTGGTTCAAAGAATGCTGCAGCGCCTAACGATGTAAATGGTAAAGATAATCCTGAAGGCCGCCAGTTAAATCGTCGTACTGAGTTCCGTATTATTACTGATCTGCCTACCCGCCGTGTACTCTACAACAGCGCTATGCCGGGCACAATGGACCAGCAGGAAAAGAATTTGCGTGTTGATCCTGAAGTAAATGATGACGATCAGCCGGCTCCTGGAGGCAAGAAGCCTGCTAATACAAAAGATGATGAATAATATTGTGGCATGATATTTAATTGATGATAAAGGTTGCGGATACTGCAACCTTTATCATTTTTATAAAAAACTTTTATGACGGAGATACTTATTATTTGCCTGATAGGCGCGATTGCCGGTTGGATAGCCGGAGCCATTGTAAACTCAGACAGCAATAGCTTGCTGTTAGATATCGTCATTGGTATCGTTGGTGGATTTATCGGGTATAAATTATTTGGTACAAAACTGGATATAACCGGCAATATCTGGATCAACAAAATTCTTACCGCGACCGCAGGTGCCGTAATTCTCGCTTTAATCATAAAGTTGCTGAGGAGAAGGCTTTAAGTACTGCCATCCTTCCTGAACATGAAGCACGTAAAAATTACGTTTAAGATACAACCAGGCACGGACAGCGATATACTTGTTGCCCGGCTGGCCGATATTGGTTACGATGGTTTCGAGGAAACCGAAACAGAGTTACTGGCGTATATATCAGAGGCTGATTTTAATGAAAATGAATTAAAGACTGTGGCAGATAATTCGCAAGTTGAATATGTCACAGAAATAATCCCGGAGCAGAATTGGAATGCCTTATGGGAGTCCAATTTTCAACCCGTAATAGTAGATGGGTTTTGTACTATAAGGGCGCACTTTCATGATATTACAGTCACCACCCCTTACGACATCATCATTACCCCTAAAATGTCTTTTGGCACAGGGCATCATGCCACTACACAGCTGATGATGGCGATGATGAAAGATATGCCGCTGAAAGGGAGCGAAGTATTGGATTTTGGTACCGGCACAGGCGTACTGGCCATACTGGCCGAAATGCTGGGCGCTGCGAAGGTATTGGCCATAGATAATGACCCATGGTGTATAGAAAATTCGATAGAGAACGCGGAAAGGAACAAATGCAAAAATATCACAGTGCAGATAGGTTCGCTGGAAGACGCACCACCTCATAGAGAAGATGTCATCCTGGCAAATATCAACCGTCATATTTTGCTTCACTATATGGCGGGACTGTATGAACGTCTGAAAAGCACTGGTATGATACTGATGAGCGGCTTGCTGACAGAAGATGAGCCGGTAGTTATTGAAGCTGCGTTGAAAGCAGGTTTTAGTTTTATAAAAGGGCAGGAACAGAACGGTTGGATAGCACTACTTTTCAGGAAAGAATAAATTTCTTATTTTCGCGTGATTATTATTCGGTTAATTGTATAAATATTGTCTAATATCCCATTAGGATATTTGATGGAGAACGTTTAAATTTGTTTTCTTCAAGAATATAAAACTGTAATGGCAATAGCATTTCTTTTAGTTTTAGCATATTTGATAGGGTCAATTCCAACGGCTGTTTGGGTAAGTAAGTGGGTTTATGGCATAGATATTCGCGAGCATGGTAGCGGCAATGCGGGCGCAACCAACGCTTTCAGGATATTGGGCACCAAAGCAGGTTCCGGAGTTATGGTGGGGGACATGCTGAAAGGGTTCCTTGCGGTGAAATTGTCCATGTTATCGTCTTACACCATTGCCAGTGAGCCTTTTGTAAATCTCCAGATATTCCTTGGCCTTGCCGCTGTTGTAGGCCATATCTTTCCTATTTGGGCCGAATTTCGTGGCGGAAAGGGAATCGCCACTTTGTTCGGGATGATACTGTCTATACAGCCTATAGTAGCCATTAGCCTGGTTGTGGTATTCATGCTTATGCTGTTTCTTACCCGTTATGTGTCGCTTAGCTCTATTACCGCAAGCATCGCTTTCCCTTTACTGATATTGTTTATATTTAATGCGCATGCTCAGGAACTTAGTTACCGGCTCTTTGCCATAGCTACTGCATTCCTGGTGGTGCTCACCCATCATAAGAACATCAGTAGATTGCTCAACGGCAATGAGAATAAAGTGCCCTTCTTTAGAAAGAGAAGGATGCGTGATGGCAGGGATTAGGTCAGTAGATAAAATACTTATTATATCCGTATACCAATTTACATACTACTGCTCAGCTTCATTTATCCCGTAAGGCTCAGGCGTAAGGAAGAACATAATAACGTTGTACTTGAAATATTCCTGTACCGTAACCAGCTACAGTTAGGCAACAAAGACATCCTCTACTCAGATGGCGACCGCTATATTCCCGCCGTTACAGCCGCGAAGAGGTTAAAGGATTTCCTACCCTCGGTGAACAATGTATTAGTGCTGGGCACCGGCCTCGGCAGCATAGTACGGGTATTGCACAAAAGAGGCTACGATCCTCATTTCACGCTGGTGGAGAAGAATAGCACCATACTACAGTGGGCCATGGATTTCTTCAGGTATGGCAGCCCTGATGCTAAGGTAGAACCAGTATGTGCAGATGCTATGGCCTATATGGAAATAAATACCACAAAGTACGATCTCATATTCGTTGATGTATTTATGGGCAGGGTAGTGCCCGATTTTGTAACGTCTCCGGGCTTCCTGAAAAGCTGCCGGGATAGCCTGTCTCCGGGTGGCCGCCTGGCGTTTAACTACATCATTAATGACAACGATAAATGGGAATCTACAAAACAGATATTTTCAGAAACCTTCCCCCGGCATGAAATAGTTGATTATCGTATCAACCGCGTCTTTATCACTGCATAGCGCCATAGGCTACATTAACGGCGTAGCACGATAATAGCTTTTTCACCCTTCTTGTTGAATGCCGTAACCTTGTAAGATGTCTCTCCATCGTAGAGTATCATCTCGGCGGTATTGGGCGGGTTGAGGCCCTCATCTTCGGCGAGGATAGTGATGGTGTTCACCTTCCCGGTGAGCGGCAACTTTACCAGCTTTCGCTCTTTAACAAGGGTATAGTTATCCAGCACTTTACGGTCGTTGATGGAGAGGGATACTACATCACCATCTATAACGCCGCCATCCCATATGGCTACCACGCAGGTATCTGAGTGCCACTGAAATTCTTTGCCTACACCCGCCGTGATCTTATCGTCGCCTGTCATAGCCTCATTAAGTACAGCAGCAGACTCCATCTTTTCCGGCTTTGCTACTGTAGCAGTATCATCTGCAAAGAGGTCATCAGCGGTGGCGGGTATGGTAAACTCGAGGCTACCCTCGCCGCAATCTTTATGGTCGCTGTCTTTGCCTTTAAAGAAGCCGGAGAGTGCATAATTGCCGCCTTTCAGCTTGTAGGTAAGCACCGCGTTCACCATGCAGGCAGTAGCATCGGGCAGCGGGGCGCTCAGTAGCTTTGTCTCGGCGAATATGATGATATGCTTCTCCTTATTGATCACCCCCCTGATCTCCGTTTTATTGTCCGTGCCGTCTGACAGCTTAGTAATGGAGTACCCTTTGATGACAGAGGAATGAGTAACGCCGAATACTAACTGGTATGGATAAGTGTCTCCGCCTTTAACCTTCAATTTGCCATTGAGCGTATGGTCTTTCTCCTTAGCCTGAACGATGGCAGTTGCCAACAGCAAGAGCGACAGAATGATATACCTGGGAGCGGGGACTGACATATAAATGCGTCTTCAATTACTGCGGCGAGAGTGCGCGAGGACAGGAGTGGAACATAAAAACAGCCCCAGAATAGCGGGGCTGTTTTTTAATAGTAAAACAGTCGTTCAAATTAAGCTAAAGCACTCACCCTTTTCACGATACCGGACTTGATGTTGCTTGCCTTATTCTTGTGAATGATATTGCGCTTAGCGAGCTTATCTATCATAGATATCACCTTGCTCATATGCTCTGTTGCTGCCGCTTTATCAGTTGTTGCCAACAGGGTACGGATAGCATTACGCGTAGTTTTGCCGTAATAACGGTTAAGCTCACGACGCTTTTCACTCTGGCGAATATCTTTTTTGGTTGCTTTATGGTTTGCCATTAAATTCTATTTTTTAAGGACTGCAAAGGTAATTTAAAATATTGAAAATGCAAAATCTATCTATTAATATTGGAGGTCACTCAAATTACCTGTTTGCGAATATGAGTTTCGACTTCTTAATGAGGAAGTCTTTCTTCTTAAGGAATATGTCTACTTTATCCTTTGGCAGGCGCAGGTTGTAAAAAGGAGTAGGGTAGGTGCCGTAGGTAAACATATCGTAATCGACATTCCAGCGGATGAGTAGTTTCTTATCCACGCCTATCTCGGTGGCAGCCAGCTCCAGGCTGATAGGCTCTGTGATACGCAACATGGCCATGCTTTTCAACTCCTCGTCTGTAAACGGTGACTTCTTAACCATGGTGGCAGGTGCAGTGGCCCCGGCAACAGGCTTCCCGTCAACTTCTTTAACGGGTGGAGGGGCGGCAAGCACTGGCAATGGATCTTCTTCCTTGCCAAATTTATAGTCGACCGGGATGCTGCCGAGGTCGATGAATTTGCTGAGGTTCTCGAAGATACTGGCTGTTGCAATGAAGGCCAGCACATGGCCCTGGGTCTCACGGGGCAGGTATTCTTTGATATCCCAGAAGTTGTGGCTGCCGGTGAGCGCTATGGCCCGCTGCACGGGCGTAGGACCACTGTTGTACGCGGCAATTACCAGCAACCAGTCATTGAGCTGGCTGTAGAGCAATTCCAGGTACTTGGTGGCGGCTATGGTAGACTTATCCCAGTCGCGGCGGTCATCCTGCTTCCGGTTTACAGACAGGCCCATCATGCGTGCCGTAGTAGACATGAGCTGCCACGGGCCTACCGCGCCTGCATGAGATACTGCATTATGATTAAGCGCCGATTCGATAACAGCGAGATACTTGAGCTCCTTGGGCAGGTTCTTCTTCTCCAGCACATTATCTATCACCGAAAAAGGCTTGGGACTATTGCTCTGCACACTGCCAAGTGTCTTATTATGCAACTCAAGGTACTTGCGCACAAAGTCATTTACGTAGTCATTCTTATCGCCAAAATAGGCTTTCTCGCCAGCCAAAGGCACATGGTTATAACCTTTCTTACCATCAGGGTCTATATTGGCGGTGAGCAGTAAGCTCTTCTGCGGTTCTGGCTTTGGTGCAGCCTGGGCCGGAAGTGCGGGGATGCTATCCTTAACTTCCTTCTTTACGGCTACAACCGGCTCCTTCTTAGGCGTCGCCGGGGCATTGTAAACCGGCTCTGACGAAGGCGGCGGCACGGGTGAAGACGCCTTAATGAAATGCCTGACGGGCTCCTGCGCCACCAAAGGCGACGCAGCAATTATAAAAAGGAATACAGACATGAATCTGAATTGCATGTTTTATCGTTGTTAGCAGTACAGGAAGCAGCTTGTAAGGGCTGCAAATAAAAAATCAGGTAACAGAGACCAGGGAATTCAACGCGAGGTAATTATGCGTTGTTGGTTGTATTGGCATTAGAAGATGGGATTTTCTCCTTTTCTTTCATTCCGGATTCGATCTCGCTTTTAATACCGTCTTTAGCCTCATTGAACTCACGGATGCCCTTGCCCAGGCCCTTGGCTAACTCAGGTATCTTCTTACCCCCGAACAACACGACAATGATCAATAATGTAATTACTAATTCACCTGCGTTTGGCATACCCATTAGTAATTGTGGGTGGAGATTTAATACTGACATATCAGAAAAGTTTTAAAAATTAAGAAAAATTATCAATAGGGTTGAAGCAAAGATAACGTTTTTGGCTAACAGGGCATATATTTTAAAACGAGCGGGCGAAATTTAACAAACGGGTGATAAAAATTCTACTCAACCATTATCCAGCTTTTCGCGGAGCTGACGGGTCATGCCGGAGGTGTAGCTGCGCCACTTCTCAATTACTTCCTGCATATCGGCGGGGAGATCTGAAGTGAACTGTACCCACTCGCCGGTAACGGGATGGCTGAAACCGATCTCCTTGGCGTGCAGCGCCTGCCGTGTAAGGATACCAAAACAGTTGTCGATAAACTGCTTGTAGCGGTTAAAGACTGTACCTTTAACGATACGATCGCCGCCATAGGTAACATCACCAAAAAGCGGGTGGCCTATATACTTCATGTGCACGCGTATCTGGTGGGTGCGGCCAGTCTCCAGTCGCAGCTCGACCAATGTAACATAGTTGAAGCGCTCCAGCACTTTGTAGTGCGTGATGGCGTCCTTGCCATAGTCACCATCAGGGAAGGCGTCCATGATCTTCCGGAAGCGATGATTGCGGCCAATGTTGACTTGTACGGTGCCTTCGTCCTCATCAAAGTCGCCCCAAACGAGGGCTATGTAGCGGCGGTATACTGTATGTTTTTTGAACTGAGCGGCCATTATATTCATCAGTTCCTGCCGCTTGGTGACGACCAGCAGCCCGGTAGTATCTTTATCTATGCGGTGCACCAGCCCTACACGCATCAGGTTCTCCATATCTACGTGCAACTGCTGCAGGTAGTATGCCAGGCCATTAACGAGCGTACCTGTATAATTCCCGCAGCCGGGATGAACAACCATGCCCGCAGGTTTGTTGATGATCATGAGTGCATCGTCTTCAAAAACGATGTTCAGCGGCATGTCTTCCGGAATCACTTCTGCAGACTCTGACCTGCGGGTTTCGAAAACTACGATGGTGTCGTTTGGCCGAACGCGATAGTTGGGCTTGACGATCTCATTATTGACGAGTATGAACCCATCCTCGATAGCCTGCTGCACTTTATTGCGTGTGGCGCCCTCGAGGCGGTGCATCAGAAATTTATCTATACGCAGCGCTTCCTGGGTCTTACTGGTAACTAAGCGCAGGCGCTCGACCGGCACATCGTCAGCTTCCGACACTTCGGCTTCCGGTTCCTCATCGTCCCAAACATCTTCTATGTCCTGCTCATTGGCCATGGTGCAAAGATAAGAGAAAAGAGCCTCTCCCCGGCCCTCTCCGAGGAGAGCGAGTCCCTTTACGCTCCGATAGGCGACATTGCGCAACTATTTATTGCTCACATTGCAATTGATAGTCAGTGTGTTATATTGCTTGTCTAAACTAAAATTTGCGAAATCGATTGAGTTTTTTGCCTTGCGTAAAATTGCGGGTTTACTTCGGTTGTTGCGGTTACTGCAAGGTATTTATTGCTCACATTGCAATTGATAATCAACCTTTTAACCTATTTTTATTGCACAAACTTGCACACTTTTCGGAAAAACCAGGCAATCTATTCAAATTAAATTTATTTTATAACTGAACGCCAATTGTACAAATTCTTTTTTCAGCGTCCAATTTCTGATTATTGCTCAGATTATTGTTGATAATCAATCATTTTGTGTGCAATTTCCCGTTTTGACAGATGGAAAAGTGAACAAAAACTGTACAAAAACTGAACAAAAAGTGTACACTTTCTTTGCACAACAAGTTAAGAAAAATATAAATATTTAGCTTGAGTGACTTTCACCAAAAATTTTCGATGAGTTACTGATCGGCAGACCTACCGGCAGGCAAGATGTGGTGTAAGAAGGTACAACCTCTCTACGGTGATGCAAAGATCGGGCAGGGGATTGTGAAATGGAGTTAATGGAAAACATATTTATTGGGTGCAAGTGATTACAGGTGCAAACGGCGGGGGGCTTATTAATAGCGTTCCAATCGATCTGTAGTATACTGGTCATGGCGGACAAGTGGAAACAGGCGTTCGGAAACGCCGAACCGCAGCATCCGCGAAGCATTCGCGGACGAGTGGAATGAACGTTATGGTATTTGCATCTGACGGTTGGTCAAGTACGACTGCTTTGACTTCTGGTTTATTTGTTGGTTTTTGTGCACTACCTAAAACTTTATATCAATTTAGTTATCCAATTGGTATCTTTGAAACAATGATGTGGAATGATTATACAAATAAAATTAAATAAAATTTAATGAAATATATTATCATCATTGCAGCATGTATATTCACATTATATTTTGGATTGAAATATATAGCTCCGGCAGGTAGCTATTGTTATGCGGAAAATTATGAGTTTGCAGTTAGTGAAACAGAACTCATAAATAAAATTGAAGAGTTTAAGAAAAATAATCCGCAATATATACCTCCCCAATCTTTTAAAGATGGTAGAAGAGACAGTAGCGATTATTGGTATTGTATGTATATTAAGTTGCCTACAGATGACTATTACATAAGTTTTTGGGTCAGAGGAAATGAAAATAAAAAAACAACACTTGGTTTGGTTTCAGCTAATTATAAGTTGGAAAATATAAGTTGGAAGAATATAAATAAAGATTTCAGCTCTTATGAGAATAAACAAATAAAGATAAAATTTGAAAAAATGTTTTTAGATAGATTGGAATTGAAATATGATAAAAAGGGAAACAGTATGCAATTTTTATTTTTTCAATTATGAATAAATAGTTAATTAATAATTATGTATTTTTGAAAATATTTCTATTTGCTTTCGGTGTATTGTTATTTTCTTGCAAGAAAAATAACAATGACTCGCCAAGTGGATTGTGAAAAGGAGTTAATGGAAGATATATTTATTACCTATAATAATCGAAATAATATCTCGTTCTCGAACTAAGTGGGATTGCAAATCTCACTCCATGTAGTACAGGATTAAAAATCCTGCACAGCGGAGGTGTAATTCAAATATTCGCGAATTGGGTAGCCCGCGATGGGGCATAAAAGAGCTTCAGAATATTGTTGCGCTACTAAGCGGTAGCTCCGCTGGAGCATACTGGGAATTTACGTAAAATAAAGCGGAAAATTGAGATACACCCTTTGGATGACCTATTTGAAAACTACCTCGTTGTGTATACCTATATCTACATAGTGCTGATCGAAAATTAACTGTTTTGTTTCGTAGTTGTAGGTAAGTGTTGATAGCCGGTAATAATAAGTATGAAAATTTTGGAAGGTAACCGTCTTCGCCACGGCATCGGTGGACTTGTAATGTAACGTGCCGTCCCCAATGTTTAGAAAGTCATTGTCGAATGTAATGGTAGAGTCGTTAACTGCCGAAAAAGTAAAGGTGGCGGTGACGGTATAGGTGCTATCCTGTGGCTGGCGAATTACAAACCAATTATCGCCTGTGCCAGTAAATACCTTGGTGCCGACAATATCTGAGAGATAGTTCTTCAGCATAGGATTGGGTATGTACCAGCCTGCATATAAAGATAATTTAGCACCGCCAGAGGATGAGTTTCCCTGAGCAAAATAAGTCATAGAGTCGTTGGTAGTGTTGTAAGACAATAACTCCTCATTGATACTGGTGCTAGTTGGATCAAGATTACGGTAGAAAGCATTTTCTTGCGACGACCAGGTTAGCGTATCATTCCCGAAGACGATTACAGTGTTGTTGCTTATACCGGCCACAGAAAACTGCATGAAAACATCGGGAGGCGATGGAACATCGAAATAGTAAGATTTTCCCAGCCACATCCAGTTGCCATTTATTTTGGGAGATGTATGTGAGACGGCATTGCTCTTTTTCTTACAAGCAGCTGTGCAGGCAAGCAGAATGAGGAGGGTGTATAGGAGTAGTTTTCTTTGCATAACAGAGATACATCAAAAATCGTGCTACATTTTCAAATTCACTAATAATTTGGTGAACGGTGGAAAAGTGATTCTGATAGCAAAAATTGAACCCGGAAGCAAATTAATTAGTATAGGTTACCTTGAACGTGTGCAATATGTTACTATCAACAAAATGACCTTGTTGACTGAAAAATATTTGTTTTGTATCATAGTGATATATGAGTGTTGATAAACAAAAAGAAGCTTCCGGATCCTCCTGGTGAAAGCTCTGAAAAATTATCGTCCTGGCAACTAAATCGGTACACCTGTAGTGTAATGCACTGTCGGGAGTGGCTAAGAAAGTTTTGTCGAATATGATGGTAGAATCGTTAGCTGTCCAAAAGTTGATAAGGGTAGTGGTCGTATAAGTGCTGTCAAAAGCATTTGTACTGTTACCGTCTAAAACGACGGAATCCTTACCGGATAATACCTGTGTGCCCACAATACCCGGCAGATAATTTTTAAGAGAAGGATTGGGTATGTACCAGCCTGCATATACAGATAGTAATTGACTCTTATAGCTATACATCTGCAGCCCATAACTCATCGAATCGTTGTTGATGTTATAATAAAGGTGTTCATTATCCTCTAGGCCATTGTAACCATAGCCAAGCGAGCGGTAGAAGCAACCTCGGCTTTGATTCCAAATCAGTGTATCGTAGTTAGCAACTACAGTAGTGTCATTGATAACAACCACGGGGAATTGAATAAAGACATCCTTAAATGTGTTGGCATAGTAGTCATATGTTCCCTGCCACATCCAGTTGCCGTTCATTTTGGAGGATGTGTGATGGGTAATGGTGGTGGTTGGTGCCGGGGTACTCTTTTTCTTACAACTTGCTATGCAGACAAGAAGTATGAGGAAGGTATATAGGAGTAGTTTTCTGGGCATAACAGAGATACATCAAAAATCGTGCTACATTTTCAAATTTACTAATAATTGGTAAATTTCAGGAAGGTGACGTTGACGGTGGGGCGGAAGCCGGTAGCTATTGGATTAAAAGAGAAACCGACAATATTTCTGTTCTTCCTGAGGTTGCCTGAAACGAAATTCTTAAGTTCCATGCTGTTGGTAACTGCTTTGTTGATGAGCACAGGTCCGCGTAGGATAGGGACGATAGCCCTGAACGTGCCGGAGGAGCCATCATCGTAATAGAGGGTGATATTTAAAGCGGGCGCCTGAGATAGGAACCTGCTGAGACTGGTGGCTGTGGTATAGCCGATATCGGCTTGCATGTATATGGCTTCGGTTTCGGCGAAACTGATGCGCACCATCTCGTTCATGGCTGTGGTGATCTCTTTTACCGGTTTAAATTCGGGACGGCGGGAACTGCCGGGTATGGAGCTGAGGATGAGGTAGGACATAGGCGCCAAAGTATCTTCGGGACGACCCATGAAATCGAGATAGTTATAATTGAGGTGAATAGAAGCTTTGGTGATGGACTCGTCCCAGAAGGAATACCGATTGTCGATATCGATGTTGCGGAGCATGAGCACTTGTGGGCGCCGGGCTGATGCTAACCAGCTACCATTTAATGAATCGATGGTGGTGCAATAAGCAGACTGAATGGATGGGCGAGGTAAATAATTCAGCTGATTGTTGTAGATAAGCTGGAGATTATCGAACGGAAGGATATCCATTGTTTGCTGCCCGATCAATGTGGCCTTTGCAGGAGGAAAAACAAAGTTGGGATTGATGGACGCATCGGGCGGAGTGAACATAGAGGAAAAGTAACCTATAGGCGAAATGCTAGATTCATAAAAAACAATGTCGTCGTCGCCAAACCAGGTGAGCTCGCTGCTATTGTCCCGGTAAGCGATAGCGTAGCTGGACAGTGCAATGCCGATAATGGCCACCAGACGGCCGGTAACTGAAGCCGCAAACCCGGATATAACCACTGCTGCGACGAGGAAGGCCGGGAAGATGCAAAAAAAGTCGCACCAATGCCAGAAATCGGCACGTGTGAAACCATTTTTATAAAACAGGAAGCAGGAGAGGCAAAACAGCAGAATGGATAAGACACTATGCAGGCCAAAGGTCTTTGCATGACGTAGTTTGATGGCCGAAGCAATAAGTACTGATAACAGCAGCAGGATGAGCGCTATAGCGATGATATGCGGGAACTGAAAGGCGGCTACGGGCAGGCTGAGGGCCTCTTCGTAATTGGTGATCAACAACAAGCCATATTTTATGTAGTGGATCACATCTATGTGGACACGGAACAGAATAACCGTGAAAAAAATGGCTGATACAGTAAGGTAGATGATACACGCCTTGCGGTCTTTAACAAATAAAAAAGCGGCTACCAGTAACAGGAGTGCGAGAGATATGATGCCATAATTGAGCTTAATAAAGAACAACAATATACCCGAAAGGCTACAATAGATGAGCTCGAAATAACTGATCTTATCCTTTAAAAAAAACAAAGTGGTATATATTGTAAACAGGAAGAACAGTACCTGGGAGCAATTGCCGGCGCGCATGAGCAACAAGCCAAAAAACAAGATGTAGAGCCAACCTTTGCGGGGCGGCAGGTACCTGTAGAAAAAATAGTAAAAGCCTGTAAACACAAACACATCATAGGTGACGAACTGCAAGGGGCTGATGAACTCGCCATACCGTGTGCTTAGGTAGCCCAGCGGACCATAGGCGAAAATAATGTCGGTGCCGAAAACGAAGTCTTTTGAAACGCAGTAATTCAACGCACGGTCCCAGGCGCCATCGAGCGTGCGGACGAGCGGAAGGGTGAAGTACAGGGGCAGGCAGTACAATGCAAGGATAAAGGCAACTACCGCCTGGCTGTATCGATCATATAACCGGAACAACTTTTGCATGTTTGTTTATATCGTTTATACCAACATTTTAAGGGCACTACCGAACTATCAAAACGCACGGTTGATCCCTACCACATACCGGAGTGTAGCGTACTGGTCATTGCTATACGGCGGGCGGTTGAGGAAGACCGGTAAATCGAGACGAATGGTGAGCGGCTTGGCTTTTTCGAACACGCCCCAGTTCTTGATGGTAAAGGCAAAGCCTAAGCCGGCATCGGCATGCAGGGTACTCCATACATTGGATGGGACAATGGTGGAAATATTGTTGGTGGCAAAATAGCTGAGCTGCATAACGCCTGCATCGCCAAAGCCATATACGGCGGCATGGAGCCACTTATTGAAAAAGCGTGGATGCCATGGCATGTAGTTCTCGAAACCGATCTCGGCATTGGCCGCTGCACCGCTGCGGCCCTTGTAGCCCTCCATCTGCTGGCCGTTGTGGTCATCTGGTGCAAAGTAACCGGCATAGCCACGGAGATCGAGGCCGCCGCCCTGCTGAAAATGGTTGGTGTTGTATGACGAGATACCATCCCAATCGGTAGGAGTGGTGCCTATGCTTCGGGTGTATTTATTTTCCATTTCTTCCTCGGGGCTGGCGCCGGCCATGTAGAGGAGGCTCTCGTAAGGCAGCCGTGTGCCCGTGCCATAGCGGCCAAAGAGACGTGTGCGCACTTCCAGCTTGCCCACGGTAGTGGAGTTGATAGATTCGAGCTGGGCATAAGAATAATTGTCGGGCGCAGTATTGCCTTCGAGGAATGGTGCGCGGAAACTGAAGGTGTACTTGCCTGTGCCCTGCATATAGTTGTACGTGTGTGCCCATGCGAAGTTGAGCGATGTGTTTGGCCGTGCCCAGGTGCTGTTCCAGTCACCGGGATCTGCGAGGTAGCTTTCGGCATAGCTGTTCTTGCGCCACATGCTTTGCGCGTATACCTGCGCGGTATTGTGGTCACTGAGCAGCCAGTTGAACCCGCCACGCTGATACCAGCCACCATCTATGTAGCGGCTGTTGAGCTGTAGCTGCAACTTAGGCATGCTGCGCACAATGGGGGAATTGTAGTTGATGGAATAATTGACCGGCTGGTAGTGCGCGTAGGTGCTTTGGCCTGCGAAGGACTCATAGGCGGTCTCCTGCAGGGCATGAGTGTTCCACCATACGGTAGCGTCGATCTTGTAGAGGCTGAATAAGTAGTCGCCCTCGAAGTGCACACCTGCCTTGATACCATCTATGGGGTTCCACCAGACGTCAGGGCGGATATAGAGGCGGTATTGGCGGCGGTCCCACTGCGGGGTGAGGCCCCCATCGAGCATGGTTTTTATGGCATTCATGCTTACCGGCATGCACTTGGTTTTGTAGTTGTCTACCATGTCTACATCTGCAAGCCGGTAGGTGGTGTCTATCTGCACACTCCTTATGCCCGAGGGAACCTTTACGTGCGCGGTATAGTCGGAGTGGAGCTTGCCCCAGCCGTACCATTTGGGGAGGGTAGTAGCAGTGGTCTGTTTCTGGAACCAGGTATTCGGTATGTAGTAGCTGTATGTGCTGCCGTCTTTTGCTTTGATGGTAAAGTCGAGCGGCATCTGCATAGCGCCGGGCCTGCGGAACTTAATGGCAAAGCTATCTGCCCCGCTGATGTGGTGAATGCCACCAATGCTGTAATCGAGTGTCTTTACGGTCTCGAACCACTCATCAAAGAACCAGGACAGGTCTACGTGCGTGAACTGGATGACCGAAGCCCTGAAGTCCTCGAAATAAGGATGAGCGAATTTCCACTGCTCGAAATAATGGTGCAGGGCAGCCTGGAAGAGGGAGTCGCCAAGGGTGTACTGGAGGTTGTAGAGCATAGATGCGGTCTTGTAATAAACGAGGCCATAGCCGCCGCCGTGATTCAGGGCATTGTTGAAATCATCGGAATGTGTGTTGATGGCGATCTCGTTCTGGTTGAGGGCATCAAAAGTGTAGCGGTTGAGGACGTTGCGGTCGAGTACATTTTGCGGCTCTGCGAAATGCCGCCTGTATTTAGATTTGGGTTTGCCGACTACCATGTTGTCGCCATCTATGCGACGCAGGCCCCATGAGGTGAGGAACTGTGTGAACCCTTCGTCCATAGCAGCACGGTAGGTCTCGTTACTGCCTACCTGGCCGTAGAACCAGTTATGACCTATCTCGTGTGTGAACAGGCCGCGATAGCCGGGCTCAGAGCCGCCATCGAGGGTGATCATGGGGTATTCCATACCATCCTGCGCATCGGCGGCTACTATCTTGGGGTAGCGGTACATGCCGATGTCTTCGGAGAAGGTCTTGATAATTTTGGTCATATAGTCGGTGGCATTCTGCCACCCTGCGGCATGTGGTTCCTGCACTATAGCTACGCATTCATTACCATTCCAGTAAGCGGTACCGATACGGAAAGAGGGATCGGCGGTGAAAGCGAAGTCGTGTACGTTATTGCCTATGTAGTGCCATGCCTTGCGTTCGCCCTTTACATAAGGAATGATGGTAGAGGGTGGTTCGTTCCATTTTTTGGCGGCGAAGTTCTTAATGTCCAGTTTTGCGCGAAGGGTATCGGGCAGCATCTCGGTTTTGTTTTGCAGTATGCCGGTAGCTTCGAGTATGTAGTTGGAGGGGAAGTCGAGCGTAACGTCGTAGATACCGTAGTCGCCATAAAATTCTTTGTTGAGGTGCTGGTAGGTATCCCAGCCGTGCATGCGGTCGTACACGCTGAGCTTGGGAAACCACTGTGTGCCGTTGTAGTGCTTAAAGCCCCAGGCATCATACATCTGCATACGGCGGCGGGTGAGGCCATTGTCGTACCAGGTGCTGAAGTTCATTTTGATAACGATCTTACCGCCCGGCTTTAACGGGGTGGGGAGAAACACTTTTATGATGGTATTGTCCAGCTCTGTCTTTGCGGTTTGTCCATCGACACGGATGTCTTCCGATACGATGCCGAGGCCTGCCGCTTCTTTTTTGCCCATTACGGTTTTTACTTTATTGGCGTGTTCCAGTTCATGTAGGTGGGAGCCTTTTACGAAGGCGTTCTGGTAGAGGTGGAAGTATACATAACGGAGGGTGTCGGGGGAGTTGTTCCAGTAGGTGAGTTCTTCAGTGCCATCGATGCGGTTGTCTTCTTCGTGCATGGTAGCGCGTATCTTGTATTGCACATCCTGCTGCCAGTAGTCTTTGTCAGGCATGCGGTTTGCCCAGTAATATTCGTTGGCGGAATTGCGGTAGTCGTTGTCGTGCAACTGGGCGGAAGCGCCGGAAGCGAGACACAGCAGAATAAAAATTATGACGATACTGAAACGCATGTTTGTGATTTGGGATAAAAGTAAAATTTTTATGTTGAAAAGGTGGGTAATGTTGTTTTTAGAATAGGTGGTGAGTTAGGGTCAGGGGCACATTTATGTAACAGATAAGGTAGAATCCTGATGGTTTAGTTATTTTGCTGTATGAAAAAGCTTCTTGATGAAATAAGGGCATGTGTGGTGTGCAAGCGCTATCTGCCTTATGAACCCCGGCCGGTAATACAAGCGAGTGGGCGGTCGAGGATATTGATAGTAGGGCAGGCGCCGGGCGTAAAAGTAAATGCAAGCGGTGTGCCCTGGGACGACGCAAGTGGTAAAGAACTGCGCCGCTGGCTGGGCGTAAGTGAACAACAGTTCTATGACCCGGCTTTGTTTGCATTGGTGCCGATGGGTTTCTGTTATCCGGGAAAGGGGATATCGGGTGACCTGCCGCCAAGGCCGGAATGCGCGCCACTGTGGCATGACAGGCTGCTGTCAAGCATGAAACAAATAAAACTCACTTTGCTGATAGGACAATATGCCCAGAAAAGATATTTAGGAGATGCCTTTAAAACAAGTATTACAGAGAACGTAAAACACTATCATGAGTTTTTGCCTCAATACCTGCCGCTGGTTCATCCATCGCCGAGAAACCGGATATGGCAAAAGAAGAACCCGTGGTTTGAGCAGGACGTGATACCCGTGCTGACCAGCAATGTGGCGAGGATATTGAACGACAAGTGAACAAATTGACGGGATAACTGTAGGATCAGCAGCTAACTAAGCCATAGACAGGCGGTAATTATTGTTATCTTTGTTTAATAAATAATCCGGGTGAAGAGATCTTTTCTACTATTCTTTATATACTTTTTTATTCCCCTTGCTGTACCGGCAGCAAAAATAAGTCCACCTCCATACCTGGTAAAGCCAGATGCGGCAGAACAAACGGATATAACGCCTGATATGCGGATACTGGAAGGACAGTATTCGTTTGCGCAGGTGGCATCGGGTCATTTTGATTCGCTGTTTAAAGAAAATACGATAGCCCCCGGCAAAGGGACGAACGACATTTATTACTGGGCGAAAATAAAGATCACCTCGGATACGGGTAAGATCACCTCGTGGATATTAGAGACCGAAAAACTGTATTCGGATGTCAATTGTTATATTGTTTATCCCGACGGGAAGGTGGTGATACAGAACAGCGGGTGGGCGGTAGCTCCCGCCAAACGCAGCGTGCCGGGACCTGATGTGATCTTTAGCCTGTCGCTGGCGGCACAGCAGAGCGTGGTGGTGTACCTGCAAGTGCATACGAGCCTGCGATGGTCGGAGGTGAACAATATTAAGTGTGCGATAGTACCGGCAGATACGTGGTATACCCGTGAGCGCAAAGTGCATGATTTCTTTATGTTTTATGGGGGGATCTGCCTGCTGGCCATCTTTTACTGGCTCATCACGTTCATCTATTCCGTGAACAAAAACTACCTGATACTGATGTTAGCCACATTGTGCCACGTACTCTACTACCTGGATAATTTCGGGGTGATGGCGTCGTTGTTCTGGGGCGACTATCCGTGGTATTTCCTGAGCAGGTATCCTAATTTTTTCCTGTTCCCGTTCTTTATTTTCGGTACGGCCTCTACGGCGACTATGGTTGCCGACCTGCGTACTCACCGGTCATTGCACAAGCTGTACTGGGGTGTAGTACTATCAACCGGTCTGTTTCCAGTAGTTTCTTCGTTCTTCCTGCCATGGAAGACCGCTAATATGCTGAGCTTGCTGCTGCCAGAGCTGATCATTTTTGTGATGACCGGCATACTCATGTATCTATGGCTGAAAAAGAATGACCGGTCTGCGGCGTTTGCGATGATATCTTATGTATGGCTGGATTATGGGTACTGCATTTTTGCGCTGGTGACCGTGGAGCTATTGCCGGCGAGCCTGAGGATGGTGGGGCCGGTGGGTGCGCTGGTGTCTATACTGGTGCTGTTTTATGGTATGGTAGATTATGTGCGGGTGCTGAGAAAGAAACGGCAGAAACAGCAAAAGGATAACGAGCGATTAGTGGTAGAGCAGAACCTGCTGCTGGAACAGAAGGTAGAGGAGCGTACCCAGGAGCTGAATATAGAAAAAAGGAAAACCGACAAACTGTTACATCAAACGGAAGACCTGCTGAAGAAATCGGATATGCTGCTGCTGAATATATTGCCAGCGGAAGTGGCCGAGGAGCTGAAAGAGAAAGGGCATACCGCAGCGCGCAGTTATGCCATGGTAACGGTGATGTTCGTAGATTTTAAAAGCTTTACGCTTATCAGCGAGCAGGTGAGCGCAGAACTGCTGGTAGCCGAGATAGACCGCTATTTCAGTGAGTTTGACAACATCATAGAGAAATACAACGTAGAAAAGATAAAGACCATAGGCGACTCTTATATGTGTGTGTCGGGGCTGCCGGTGATCACTTACACTCATGCTGCGGATATGGTGAATGCAGCCTTTGAGATACAGGATTATATAGCAAGACGCAAAAAAGAGAAGGAGGCAGTGGGTGAGATAGCGTTTGAAGCGAGAGTGGGTATACATTCGGGGTCTGTAGTGGCTGGGATAGTTGGCATCAAGAAATTTGCGTACGATATTTGGGGCGATACCGTGAACCAGGCGGCAAGAATGGAGAGCAGCGGCGAGGTAGGTAAGATAAACATATCAGGCAGCACTTACCAGATGGTGAAAAATAAGTTCAACTGCATTCATCGGGGCAAAGTAAAAGCAAAAAATAAGGGTGAGTTAGATATGTATTTTGTGGAGCGGCTGACGCATGGGGTAGAGTAGGGCTTAACTCTTTTGTGCTATACGGTGCGGCATGTAGCGGAGGTTGCACAAGCGGCATTTGATGCACCTGAACATGACACGACCCGGAAGGGATTCACCGGTGGCTGCTAATTCTATTTTCATGAACCGGTCGTTATTACCAGTGCCGCATATAGCCATATTGCCTATGTGCAGAAAGAACAGCCCCTTTTCATCTGTGGAGATAAACTGCGTTTCCTCGTAAACAACGGCGTTGGCAGCTTTTGCATTCCTGATGCGGATGCGCATGTTTATCTCGGCGTTTGCCACAAGTTGTCCTTTGCTGGTGTATGCGATGCCTTCATAGTTATAGATGACCTCGGTTTGCGCGGCCAAATGGACTGTGAGCAGAAAGGACAGTATAAGTAGTACGATCCTGGGCATGCTTAATGATTTTTGTTAAACAGTTGAAAGGGGGACGGAAAATATTTCCAACAGGGGGCAACAAAAGTGGAGACTTTCGATGAATTTTAGCTGATGTTATATGGCAATAACAACTAAATAACAAAATCGTAATGCAGGGTCGAATAAATGATAAATTTTTGCAGCGGATTTGAGGGTGTTTCTGTGGAAAAATAATATCCTATTTACAGCATTTAGTATTATTTTTGCCGCCTGTATTATTATTTCATAAAAAGATAACATATGCAAGAATTCGGCAAAAAAAATCCCGCTGCCAGCTTACCTGGACTGGGTATTGATGTATCTGTAGCGCATTGGAATCTCTCCCCTGAAGAACTGGTGAAAAAGACCTTAGAATTGGGGCAGGGCGTGCTTAATGACACCGGCGCATTGTGCGTGAGCACCGGTAAATTCACCGGCAGGTCGCCTAAGGATAAGTTTACGGTAAAGGATGCTATAACAGAGCATAGTGTGGACTGGGGTGATGTGAACATTCCGATAGCGCCTGAGGCGTTTGACAAGCTGTACAATAAGGTATGTGCTTACTTAGGCGGCAAAGAAGTATGGGTGCGCGATGCCTATGCGTGTGCTGACCCGGCTTACCGTCTGAATGTGCTGGTAGTAAATGAAACTCCGTGGGCCAACCTGTTTTGCAACGACCTGTTCCTGCGCCCTACAACGAGCGAAATAACAAATCAAAAGCATGACTGGCTGATACTGCAGGCTCCCGGCTTTATTGCCGACCCAGCCACTGACGGTACCCGCCAGGCGAATTTCACGATAGTTAACTTTACCCGCAAGGTGATCCTGATAGGTGGATCGGCATATACGGGCGAAATGAAGAAAGGCATCTTCGGGGTGCTGAATTTTGTATTGCCGCATGACCATAAGGTACTGAGCATGCACTGCTCTGCCAATGAGGGTAAGAACGGCGATGTAGCCCTTTTCTTCGGCCTTAGTGGTACCGGTAAAACAACCTTGAGCGCAGATCCTGATCGCGCGCTGATAGGCGATGACGAGCATGGATGGGCAGACACTACCGTATTTAA
>JABDCE010000005.1 GCA_013288285.1 Bacteroidota bacterium | reverse complement strand
TTCCGGCACCGCACTTGCACGTATGAATGGCGCTACGACCCCAGGCTCATCCTGCGGCACAGGCCTTTCCTCTGCCGGCTACAGCACTGCTACTACTTACAGCAGCTCAGAAGCAGCGATCGAGGTTGACTGCACACCCGCCACCGGTTATACGCTCAACGTAACTGGCTTCACCGCCGATCTCAGGCGGTCTGCCTCAGGACCAGCTTCTGTGCGATATGCTTACAGTACAGATGGCGGTACAACCTGGACCAACCAGGGCTCTAACCAATCACCTAATAATGCAGCCTGCGGCACTACTACCACTGGCACATGGACAACTTCCTTTACAGTTACTGCGCCGGCTTCATTAAAATTCAGGGTATACGGATTCAACGCCAGCAGTACCGCCGGTACTTTCCAGATCCTAAACCTGGGTATTAATGGCACTGTCACTGGAAGCGGTGGAGGTGGCGGCACAGCAAATCCCAAGTTCACGTTTTACTTCAACAACCCGGTAGATACTACTGTTTCTACCGGCGTACGTGCAAAATATCTTAACCACTGCCTGGCCGATACATTGATAGCTTATATCAACAGGGCAAAGCACACCATTGATATAGCACAGTACGAGTATAACCAGACATCCGGTTTTTCAAATATCGCAACGGCTATTAATAACGCTTATACCAGGGGCGTTACCATCCGCTGGATATACTGCGCGGCAGGCAGTAATAGTGGACTATCTGCCTTAAATTCAGGCATACACACACTGTCAAGCCCTGTTGCCGGTAGTATACCGCCATGCAGCAAAAGCTACAACATCATGCACAATAAATTTGTACTGATCGATGCGAACGATAACAATGCAACAGATGCCCTCGTATGGACAGGTTCTCCTGACTGGAATGTAACACAATTCAATTCAGACTTCAACAATGTGGTCATCATCCAGGATTCAGCCTTGGCACATGCTTACACAGCACAGTTCAACCTCATGTGGGGCAGCACTACGGCCACACCCAACGCGTCAGCCAGTTTATGGGGACCCTGCAAGTCAAATTCAGGCCGTCACAACTTTACAATAGACGGTACCCATGTAGAGCTATACTTCAGCCCATCAGATAGCGTTAACGACCACATCCTGTCTACCATTAAAACTGCCAATACCGACCTTTATTTTGGCATGTATACATTCACAGACAACCCGGATGCTACCCAGATCGTGAGCGAATATACCGGCGGCGTCACTGTTGATGGCATTGTAGACCAGTACAGCCTTAGCTATGCCGCGTATACTACCTTAAATACCGGCCTTGGCTCAACACATCTTAAAGTGTACTCCGGTGGATATATTTATCACAGCAAGTACATGATCGTTGACCCATCAAATACCTGCTCAGACCCATTAGTGCTCACAGGTTCACATAACTGGACAGTAGAAGCAGATGGAAAGAACGACGAGAACACACTCATCATTCATGATGCTGTTACTGCAAACATTTACTACCAGGCTTTCAAGCAGGACTTTACAACGCTTGGCGGATCCCTTTCTCATATTTCTGTAAGCGGTGGCTGCGGTACTACTTATCATAGGGAGAGCAACCCTGCCGGTGTTCAGGCTACAACTGCCGGTATCGACAATGTGGCCATTTTCCCCAATCCTACAGAAAGTGGCTTTACCATTCAGTACAACCTGTCCGAACTACACAATGTGACCATAAGCATTACCAATACCTTAGGGCAGCTTGTTTCCACTGTAGTAAACAATGAATCTCAGAGTGAAGGCATCCATACTGCCAATTTCACCCCTTCAGTTCCTGGTATGTACTTTGTAAAAGTAAATGCCGACAATAACATCAGCGTTTATAAAGTGATCAAGCTAGAGTAATTCAATACACCAATGCATATTAACGCGGGACCGGATGCATTCCGGTCCCGTTTTCTGTACATTCTCTTTAACGAAAGAAAAACCCTACCGTAATTTCTTCATGATGGCAAGTACAGAAGGCAGAGTCATTTTATAGGGACCCTCCTTTTCAGCAATACCCTTCATGGCAATAAACCTGATCCTGCCATACTTATCTATGATAATACTGCCGGGGTAGCCCATACCATAGTTTAGCCGTTTGCTTTCTGCTTTATCACCCACTGTGGCAACAGGGTAATGAATTCCTGCCTTCCTGATAAACTCGGGCAACGCTTCTTTAGGGTCAAAGGATATTGCTACAAACTGATAGGCAGTATCATTCTTCAAACTGTCATATAGATCATTCAGTTTTCCAAATTCTTCTCTGCATGGCTGACAAAACATAAACCAGAAATTGATGAACGTCACTTTACCTTTACAAGATTCATTGGTCAGTCTCTTACCATCAAGGGTGGTAACATCAAATGGGACATATCTTGCACTATATAAAACCCTGCTCAGCGAATCTATATCAGGAAATCCCCAGGACAGTCCCGTTTTGGGATTAACATTTTGAGCAAGCGCATTGACTGCAATTATGCCTGCCAATAATTGAATGATCACATACTTCATAAAAGACAGTTATTTACTCCTTCACAAACCGCCTGACCTCAGTGCCGTTGATTTTAATAAAGTAAATACCGGCAGGCAAGCTACCTACATTTATTTGCACATTCTTCGAATTGTAATCATTCTTAAACATAAGCTTCCCAACCAGGTTACTTATAGCTACACTGGTAATTGGTAAATCTTTTTCAATAGTCAACTCAATTGACGCAGGATTGGGAAAGACACTTGTTTCATCATTAGACTTACTGATGTTCGGTACACCACCAGGACACCTCATAACAGAATCTGATATGCCAAAACAGCCATTAGAATCAACAATAACATAAGCGAACAGGCCGCCGGTACTTGGTGAGTAGTTCGTAGTATCCCCCAACAGGTAGGGAGTAAGTCCGCCAATCCAGCTATACCATTTATAACTTTGATAAATATTGGGTACAAATAAACCACATTGAAGAGTATCGGTAACCCTAGGGTGCGGCATTTGCTTTGTACTCACTACCTGTACAGCAGAATCCATTATTTTCCCGCTGTCATATACATACAGCTTCATAGTACTAAGCCCCGTCAACGGGAAACAAACAGTGACTGTGTCGCTGTGCGGTTTGGAAATAGTATCTGAGGCGATAGCCCAAATGACGCTGTCTATATCGCCGGTACTGGTATTAATAAATGTGATGCAGCTATCCTGGCATACGCTGTCCGTAGTAGTAATAAATGCAGCCCTGGGAGGAGCGTTTATCTTACGCACCACACCTGCGCCATCGCAGATATATACATCTCCTGCTTTATTCACAGCAACCCCATCAGGATAAGTCAATTCGGCTGCAGTGGCCGCTCCCCAGTCCCCGGTATACCCACTTATTCCCGTACCTGCAGCGGTATGCATAATGCCCGAAGTATCTATTTTACGTACACGATGGTTACTCCCATTATCCGCCAAATACAAATTGCCGGTTTTATCAAGAGCAATAAATATCGTGTAACTGATCGTGGCTGTTGCTGCTGCTCCCTCATCTCCGCCATATCCGTTCACACCCGTTCCGGCAATTGTATTGATAACCCCTGACGTATCAATTTTCCGGATGCGAAAATTGAACTCATCGGAAAAATACAAATTACCCGTTTTATCCATAGCCAACCCTATCGGGCTGTTCAATTGGGCAGCGGTTGCCGGCCCTCCGTCACCTGAAAAACCTGACGACCCGCCCTTCCCCGCAATTGTAGTTATTATACCACGGGTATCTACTTTTCGGATGCAATGATTGCCATTATCTGCTATATACACATTACCCGATAGGTCAAAAGCTATTCCACAAGGGTTATATAATTCTGCATTCGTTGCAGGCCCTCCGTCACCAGAATAAGTTCCAACAGTATTTCCGGCAAATGTTGATATTATTCCCACAGGATCAACCTTTCTGATCAGATTATTTCCACGGTCTGCTATATAAATATTTCCAGCCGGATCAACAGCTACATTAATAGGATCATTGAGCTTCGCAAGGGTCGCTGCCGCTCCATCTCCGCTATATCCGGTCGGGCCAGTGCCTGCGATAGTACTAATAATACCCGCCAAATTAACTTTTCTTATACGGTTATTATTCACATCCGCGATATAAACATTTCCTACCCCGTCAACAGAAACGCCTGACGGATTATAGATTTCAGCTGCGGTTGCAGGACCACTATCACCGCTATAACCCGGTGTACCATTCCCTGCAATGGTGGTAATTATTTGAGCGCTCGTAAAAAGAGGAAGAAGAAGAAAAATTAGTAGTACTTTCTTCATAAGAGCGGATTTTGTATTATAAATGTACGCTTTTATTTAACTTAGTAGCTTTTCAAACAACCTCCAAAGCACAAGGTAGTTATGCAGTATACTAACAGCGTATTAAAATCCCTCGTCATTAAGTTGTTTACCGAAATTCACATACATTTACCCCACAACAACTGCAAGATATGTCATGAACAAGAACGGCCCTATTATTGTCATTGAAGATGATGCAGATGACCAGGATATGCTGGCAGAGATATTCCTGAAACTCGGTTACAAAAACAAGATTTGCTTTTTTGCTGATGGCAATAAAGCGCTGGACTTCATAAACATGACAGATGTACAACCGTTTTTGATTCTCTCCGACATAAACATGCCGAAAATCAATGGATTTGAATTAAGGAATAAAGTTTTTACAAACGAAGAGCTACATACAAAATGTATCCCCTATTTGTTCTTCACAACAAGCGCAACGAAGAAATCAGTTATAGATGCTTACGCATTATCAGTACAGGGGTTCTTCGTTAAAGCCAACACCATGCAAGGCTTAGAAAATACCATAAAAAAGATCGTTGAATATTGGAAGGAATGCATCGCTCCAAGTGAGTTTGACTGAGCGTTTAATACAAAAAATAGATCATAGCCCGAACATGATCTGAGGAAAACAGTCAATTAAATCACATTACTGAGATTTACAGACTACTCCTTCACAAACTTCCTCACTTCGGTACCATTTATCCTCACGAGGTACAGGCCCTTAGGTAGATTGGATATATTCACTGATACTTTTCCAGTGTCGTAAGTATGGTCATAAACGATTTGCTCAATAAGGTTCATGATTACAACACTCTTTATTTTATTTGAAGTCTTAATATTCAATACATCACCCGCAGGATTCGGATAAACAATCAGTTCTCCACCAATGGAGAGGTAGGGAGAAGTCTCATCGCTCGAACAAACAACGACCATTACCGGAAACCCTACAACGGTACTGCATCCCGAAATGGTCACCGTATAGCTGATATTAGCCATACCCGCTGTTATGCCGGTAACAACACCTGTAGACGCACCTATGGAGACCGGTCCGGAAGCGCTCCAGACGCCGCCTGCTGTTGAGTTGGACAATGTAATTGTTCCAACGTTGGCACAAACACTATCCGGGCCATTTATAGCATTTACCACCGGTCGCGGATTAACGGCAACATAAATAGTAACAGTTGCCGATAGGTATCCGCAACGGCTCACCAAAACAGTAAATGAATCATTACCGATATAATTTGAGTCGGGTTTATAAAACAAACCAGTGGGAGTAACAAGGCCACCGGTTGTCAATGAACTATAAGATGCTGCAACTATCCCATGTATAGCAGAGGTGACAACACTCCAGTCAAGCGTTTGCAAGGTGTCAACATCCATTACCGAAAGCAGCGCATTAATGGAAACGGCTCCTGAATTTTCGCATATCATAAGGCTATGGCTTCCCGCTGTAAAGTAAGGAGCATGGGCATAGGTGATCTTACGTGTGCGGTTGTTAGCCCAATCCCCGATATAAAAATTCCCGCCGCAGTCGCGGGCCAACCCGCTGTTTCCACTAAATTGTGCGGCAATTGCAGGGCCTCCGTCACCACTAAATCCCGCAGTTCCTGTTCCGGCTATAGTGGTAATAATTCCCGCGCCATCTATTTTACGGAGACGATTATTATCGTTAATATATACATTCCCCTCGGAAGCATCAGCGAATACTCCCCAGGGAGCATTTAATTTAGCCAGGATGGCAGGGCCTCCATCGCCACTATAACCTGCAGTTCCCGTTCCTGCAATTGTAGTAATGATGCCGGAAGTGCTGATTTTACGTACACAATTGTTATTTCCATCTGTGAAATAAACATTACCTGGACCATCCAGGCATATACCCAAGGGCAGGCTTATCTGCGCTGCAGTTGCCGGCCCACCATCACCAGTGTAGCCAAGTGTTCCATTTCCGGCAATTGTGGTGATAATGCCGGCTGAATTTACTTTCCGGATACGATGGTTGCCTGCTTCAGTAATATACACATTACCTATACCATCAACAGCTACCCCTTCAGGGTCGATAACTGTAGATGCTGTAGCAGGGCCATTATCACCGTAAAAACCGGATACGCCTCCAACACCGGCAATAGTATTGATGATGCCCGCCGTATTTACTTTACGGATGCGGCTGTTGCCATAATCCGCAATATAAATATTCCCGATACTATCCGAGGCCAAACTCCATGGTTCGAATAACCTTGCTGCTGTGGCAGGTCCGCCATCGCCACCGAAACCAATACTCGTTCCTCCCGCAATCGTAGTAATGATACCAGAAGTACTTACTTTCCGGATACTCGCACAACCTGGCGTCGCTAAGTACACATTGCCTGCTCCATCCACAGCAACTCCATTATGGTAATCAAGGGTGGCTATAGTTGCCGGCCCACCGTCTCCTGTACAACCAGCTATTCCGGTTCCAGCTATTGTGGTAATGATCTGCGCCTGAGTGAAAATGGGTAGTAAAACCAGAACTATTAAAAAAAATTTCATAAGCCATCTTATATTCTAAAGGTACATACTTCCACAATACAAAGTGTTTTGCCCCTGTTAATGGTATCTGCCTCCTGCGTTGGCGATAAACTATACCATCAGTAGCAGCGTAGGCGGCAGCAAGTGTGTGAATTACTGCTTGATCCCAAACATGATTCGAACCTGCCCCCCGACCTACGGTTGGGGCCAGACCAGGTGCGCTACGTATAAAAACAAAAAGCCTGGCATTGCTGCTAAGCTTCTCCGCCGACGACACCCCTGGTCCAGAACCAGGTGGCGTGGAGCTACTACAATAAGTCACTGTTTCAAATACTTTAGCGCAACATATCCTGACTCAAAGACCTTTGAATCCACAAGTATTAATTGCACGCTTTCCGGTAAGTTAATGTCGTCTAAAAAGCGTCTTCCCGCTCCGGCCACTATCGGCTGAACGACGAAATGATATTCATCTACAAGGCCCAGAGCTATAAGCTGCGAGGGAATGTCCACGCCACCTGTGGAAATATTTCCGCCCGGTTGCTGTTTCAGCTTTAGTATTTCTTCCTCCAGGTTTCCGCTTATGATGCTTGTATTCTTTCCGTCCACCTTGTCCAGCGTTCGCGAGCAGACAACAATATTATCTATGGAAGCAAATGCATCTGCAAAATCGCTTATTGCCTTTGAAGACCCCGATTGGTCTTTTGCAACATCGGGCCAGAAGGGTATCATCAGCTCATAGGTTTTACGGCCATACAGCAGTGTGTCCGCATCCCGCATTAGCTGTGCAAAGTATTCATGGACTTCATCATTACCTTTCCCTTTGGTATGGTCGCAGCAGCCATCTATAGTCAGGTTTATGCCAAATATCAGCTTTCTCATAGCTATTTATTTTGATGAAATTAGGTATTTTTTTCAAGACTGAACGTGCGTTTGACGCATGAAAAAAGCCCAATAGAAATTAATCTATTGAGCTTAATCAGTCGGGGAGACAGGATTCGAACCTGCGACCCCCTGGTCCCAAACCAGGTGCGCTACCGGCCTGCGCTACTCCCCGATCCTTTTTAAAACAAGTGAACATGCCGTTCACTATTTCCGGTACTTCAAAAACTTCTAAGCGGTGAGGGCGAGATTCGAACTCGCGGTACACTTTAAGGCGTACGACAGTTTAGCAAACTATTGGATTCGGCCACTCTCCCACCTCACCTTTAAGCGTAAACTACGCTCACTTGTTATTTTTCCTTTTTAAGGGACTGCAAAGGTAATGATAATGCGCAAATGTGCAAATTGAAAATGTGCAAATGCACTAAAATCTTACATTTATCTTGTTACCATGTACCGCCGTGGCTATATAGCGGCCAGTTGCACCTTTTGCTGTATCTCCAGCAGGTTTTCTTTATACTCTGTATCTGTTTCCATCAGGTTTTCCACCGTCTGGCAAGAGTGTATCACCGTAGTATGGTCAAACCCCCCGAAATGGTCCCCTATCGTCTTCAGCGATTGCTTCGTAAACTTCTTGGCAAAGTACATCGTTATCTGCCGCGCCAGCACCACCTCGCGCTTACGTGTTTTCGTCAGCAGCCGGTCATACGACACATGGTAGTAATCGCATACCAGTTTCTGGATATTCTCTATGGTCATTTCCCTGGCAGCCGTCTTCACAAAGTTCTTCATCACCCGCTTAGCCAAGTCTATGTCTATCTCTTTCTTATTCAGTGTAGCCTGTGCAAACAGTGCTATCAGCGCCCCTTCCAGCTCCCGCACATTACTCTGTATGTTATAGGCTATATACCGCACCACCTCTTCCGGTATTTCCAGCCCTTCCTGCCGCATCTTCACTTGTAGTATGGCCTTGCGGGTTTCAAAGTCAGGTGCCTGTATATCTGCGTTAAGTCCCCAGCGAAAACGACTCAGCAGGCGTTCCTGCATACCTTCCATATCACGGGGCGCAGTATCGCTCGTAAGTATTATCTGCTTTCCGCTCTGGTGCAGGTGATTGAATATAGCAAAGAATACATCCTGCGTCTTCAGTGCAGAAACAAACAAATGAATATCATCCATTATCAGCACATCTATCAGCTGGTAGAAATGGATAAAATCATTTACTTCATTATTCTTGGAGTGATCTATGAACTGGTTAATGAACTTCTCAGCGCTTACATACAGTACAGACTTATTGGGGTGCAGTCTGCGCACCTCATTGCCTATCGCCTGCACCAGGTGCGTTTTGCCCCATCCCACGCCGCCATATATTACCAGCGGGTTAAAAGAGGTAGCTCCCGGCTTCTGTGCCACATGTATCCCGGCGGAACGTGCTACACGGTTACAATCACCCTCTACATAGTTTTCAAATATGTAGTTGCCATTCAATTGCGGGTCTATCTGCATGCGCTTCAGGCCCGGTATGGCATACGGCGTCTTTATATTATGCGGATCATCCCATTTCAGCGGCATGTCTACATAGTTATTATCCTTCAGCGGTTTCGGATGCGTACTGCCGGGCATATTTATTGACGCCGGGTTCCGTTGCGATGAGTTATTCTCCATCATGATCCGGTACTCCAGGCGCCCTACCCTGCCTAAAACTCTCTTTATGGTCTTTCCTAAAAGTTCTACATAATGTTCTTCAAGCCACTCATAAAAAAACTGGCTGGGTACCTGCAACGTCAGCACATTGTCATTCAGCCCTACCGCTTTTACCGGCTCGAACCATGTCTGGTATGTCCGCCAGTTAACATTGTCCTTTATGATATTCAAACATTTTTCCCATAGTTGTTCTGCTTCGGTTAAAACATTGTTAGTAGTATTGTAAAGATGTTTATCCATATTATGAAACAACGTTCATCAGGTTATTCAAAATTTTTAAAATCAGCAACGCAAGTGACCATTTTTACTTCATGACAAATTCCAATTTTCACTTACAGCGCATTGTCATTTCCTGCTCTTTTTTTTATTCCTCTGCCGTACTCCGCAACTCTTTTTTATTCTCTTTTTCTTCTTTCCACCTATTTAAAAGCAGGAGGACGAAATTGCTAACATTTTGTTGAAAAAAAAAATTGTTTCGCTATTGTTTGTTTACCAAAACTTACAGATTGAGGGTTGGCATGTTCGGAAATATTTTTGCTGCACGAAGTTATTTCCGGATAAATCTGTACAACTGTGTTGCCTTGATGTTTTATTTTTTATTTTCTCTTCAGAAATTCAATATCCGGTCTTTCGAAACCTGCTACAGGAGCGCATCTTCAAGGCTTTTATTATCCGGCGCACTACTCATTATTACTCACTCACCGTCTAACCAGCAATGTAATGTACATTTTTTTTACCGAAAAAAAATTGATTTTAAAATCATTTTTTTTATCCGTTTTTTCTACGTAAAACAGGAACACCGTATGTCTGCTGCAAGCGCATAAATGAACAGAGCCTGCAAAAATATTGCAGGCTCTGTTTTTTATTTTTTTGGAAAGAAAATGTGCTGAAATGCGTCAGTATTAAAGGTCTCTGTTCCGGTCAAATGCTTCCAGTTCATTAGCTACCGCTGTAAGGAAGCTGGCGCCCAGCGATCCGTCCACTATACGGTGATCATAACTCAGCGACAAATACATCATGTGGCGTATAGCTATCACATCACCATCAGCAGTCTCCATTACCACCGGACGCTTCTTTATCACCCCTACTGCCAGTATAGCTACCTGCGGTTGGTTGATGATAGGAGTGCCCATCAGGCTCCCGAAAGTGCCTACATTGGTCACAGTAAATGTACCGCCCTGCGTATCATCTACTTTTAGCTTGTTATTGCGCGCAGCATTGGCCAGTGCATTTACATCCTTGGTCAGCCCCAGCAGATTCTTGGTGTCTGCGTTCTTTATTACAGGCACTATCAGGTTACCGCTAGGCAGCGCAGTGGCCATACCTATGTTTATATCCTTTTTCAGTATGATCTTGTCCCCGTCTAGGCTGCAATTGATCAGCGGGTATTTGCGGATGCAGTTCACTATTGCTTCAAAGAATATCGGCGTATAGGTGATCTTTTCGCCATATTTCTGCTCATACGGGCCCTTCATCTTTTCCCGCCATTTCACGATGTTGGTCACGTCGGCCTCTGTAAAGCTGGTCACGTGTGGCGAGGTGGCTTTGCTGCGCACCATATGCTCGGCTATCAGCTTACGCATACGGTCCATTTCTATTATCTCTACATTTCCGCTCGCCGCTACAGATGGCGCAGGCACATAAGCCGGAGCCTGCTGCACGGCAGGTGCTGGTACAGGAGCAGCCGCAACTGGTGCCGGTGCTGCTACAGGCTGTGTAGCCTGTGGTGCCGCAGCCGCGCCTCCACGGTTGGCCACATAGTTCAGTATATCCTTCTTGGTTACCCTTCCTTCATTACCGGTTCCGGGTATGGTCTCCAGTTCTGCCATCCCTACGCCTTCCTGGCCAGCTATATTCAGCACCAGTGGCGAGTAAAAGCGTGCGCCTCCGCTGGCAGCCACTACAGGTGCAGGTGCTGCCTGGTATTGCACTGCCGCCGCTACAGGCGGTGCAGGTATGTTTTGCGCTGGTTGCGGCGTAGGTGCCGCTACAGTGGCCTGTGCTGCACCGCCTGCGTCTATCCTTGCTATCACTGCCCCTACCGGCACCACATCATTTACCTTGTATAGCAGTTCAGTGATCACGCCGGCTGTTGTAGAGGGCACTTCACTGTCTACCTTATCTGTGGCTATATCCAGCAATGTTTCGTCCATTTTCACATGGTCGCCGGGCGCCTTATGCCATTTCAGCACAGTAGCCTCCATTATGCTTTCGCCCATTTTGGGCATTACAAGATCAACGATCGCCATAAGTATGATTTATTATTATTAAGATTCAGAGAAACGCGAAATTAATCAATTGGGCGGCAAAAAGTAAAAACGGTTCGATATTTGATTTAGTTGTATTTGCTAATTCGGCGAATCGCGGTAATCTCGCCGCTTCATCAGTTTCAGGTCCTGTAATATCGCAGATTTTACATTAAGGGTAAATGTAAAGCTTTTACGAGGCCCGAATGGTATCGTTTGCAGGTGCATCGCCCAGCAGTGCAGGTCACGGTATACATCTATAGATGTCAGCGTTAGCTGTTTGTAATCGAAATTATAACCGCTGGTCACATTCAGCTTCCATCTCTTGGTCACCTGCAGTTCGCCCTGGAAGGTCAGCGTCTGGCTCAGTACAAAGGTGTCCCGTTTAGAATAAGGAGAATAGTTTCTGTTATCGGTAAGGGAATAGCTGAAGTTAAAGCTCCATGGGATATTAAAATCAACGTAATCGTTATAACCCGCATTACGCATCACCCGCGCATACTCTTCGCTATTGGTAGGGTTATTCGCTCCCCCGCTGGGCTTGGAGTGAAAGTTGGAACCTATAGCCACGTTCGCGGATGTAAATCTCGCCAACCCCTGCCCTGCATCCTCCATAGTTTGCTGCACCTGTCGGCCCAGATCATAATTGAATGCATACGGGCTATACGATGCCGACGAACTGATGTTCACCTTGTCCAGCACATTCGTTCGGAAGTTCACAGCCAGGTTGCTCCACCTAAAAGAATCTGCGGCAGCATTGTAACTGCCCGACACGCCAAATGCGTCTATCAGCGTCACATTTTTCAGGCCGGTCACGGTGTCTTTCGATGACTTCACTTTTATCTGCAGGTTGTTATTCAGGGCATAGTTCACACTCCCCGATTTACCCAAAGGTGGTGTGCCCACTATAGAGTTAACATAAGGCGTGTTGTATACATAGTTGCGTAAGCTGTCGGTATACTGTTTATAATAATAATTGAACGGTGATGCACCGAAGTCAGGATGGTACGTAAACCCGATAGAGGGTGTCATCACGTGACGTATTCCGCGCAGGTTTCCTTTCTTAAACAACTTCATACCATATATACGTGTCGAGAAATTGACGCCGGCATCAAACTCCCGGGAAGTATAAAAACCACTATTGTCTACACTATCTATTTTCCGGTCGGTAGTACTATACTGCTGAATCAGATGGTCATTCACCCAGTACTCATTATAGTTGGCGCTGAACGACATGTTTATATACCTCAATACTGTGTAAGAGGCGCTTACCGGGACTGAATGGTGCACTCCCCATAGGAAATTACTTGAAGATAATTTATTGAACGTACTATCGTAAAAAGTAGCTCTGTTCAGCGCGTCTACTGTATAGCTGGTGGTTATCTTATCATACCAGTGCGTACCTACTTCACTCTTGCTCTGAAAAGGATTTATCTGAGTCACATGAAAGTTGATATCCGGCAGCGTCACGTTGATCTGTTTTGTAGCTGTATTCTGGTTGTGCAGTGCGCTTATCGTTAATCCGAACGGGGTGCCCATCCAGTTTTTTGAATAACTGATATTCGATTGGTATTGGTTCTGCAATATCTGGTTGGGGTCAGGGCTGTTATTGGAATAATAAGACGACGTACCCACCTGCACAGATGCATTGAAGCTCTGGCCTGGTACCGACTTCGCATCCGACTGGTGGCGCCAGTTCAGCATAAAATCTTTGGTCACGCTGGCGCCCGGTTCAAAATCCTCGCCCGTTTTATTATAGGCATAAGAAAGGTTTACTGTCCCGCTGTAATGATAGATGTCGCTGTAATTGCTAATGCCCGTCACCCCATAGCTTCCCTTCGTATATACATTCGACTCCGTAAGCAAGTCTGCATGATCATTTATATACACGTAGTATCCTCCGTTTATCAGCCCCAGCCCGCGCGACTCTTCTATAGTATACGTAGGCAGGATAAATCCCGATTTCTGTTTCTCGGATACCGGGAACAACCCAAACGGCAGGAATATGGGCGTGGGTATGCCTTCTATTCGCAGGTTGGCCGCACCCGATATAATTACCTTTCCGGGTATAACCTTTATCCGGTCTGCATATATCCCGAAGTGCGGCGTATCCAGCGCACACGTAGTATACACGCTTCGCGCTCCATAAATGGTCTGGTCAGGATTTCTTTTCACCTGCTCGCTGTACACAAATCCTTCCCCGTATTGCGAATGCACATTCCTTACAATGGCTCGCTTGCTCTTGAAATTATACTGGAGCGAATCGTAAGTGAACTTCTCTTTCCCCTGCGAAAAAGTTTCCTTCTCCGTTGTGTCCTTCACAGCCTGGTACGGTGCCGCTGATACTACGTTACTGGATTGCGCATAGACTATCTGCCCGGCATTCAGTTGCAGGTCTTCATAGTTTACCTGGGCTTTTCCATACAGGTAAAAAAGATTGTGCTGCACATCCATCACCGCAGAGTCTTTCGACTCTGATTTGACAATAGACGGCAAAGCGTCTTTCGATATTTTTATCCCCAGCTGTGCCTCAATTTGTCTACTTTTCGATGTATCCGAAATGCTGGCTTGTTTTCGGTTTTTTAACGAGTCATTTAATGATACACTGTCTTTTCCAATGCTGTCTTTCACCACCACTCCGGTGTCTGATCTTACACTGTCTTTTGAGCTCGTAAGCGCATTTATATTACCAGATTTTTCTGATTGACAATATCCTGCATTTGTTATAAAGAATATAAAAATGGTTGCCATACAGTATGTAAAGCAACGCATTGATGGAAATTTTGAAATAAATTTACCGCGCAGGATCATGAACGAAGCAAAAATAGCTATTTGAGGGCGACGTTGGCTTAGTTTATATACTTAATCTTTTGTGAAACATAATTATGCGATTCAAATTCATACTGCTCTTATTATTAACTTCCTTGCCATTCTTATCGTCCGCCAAGGGGAAGAAGGTTTCCAAAGTGGTCATAGACGCCGGACACGGAGGAAGGGATATCGGGGCGCAGGGAGCTTTCTCAAAAGAGAAAGACATTACATTGGCTGTATCCCTCAAGCTCGGTAAGATCATCCAGGACAGTATGAGGCAAGTAGAGGTGCTCTTCACACGTACCACCGACGATTACCCCTCACTGCAAAGCCGGCACGAGCTCGCCAACAAGGCAAATGCCGATCTGTTCATCGCCATCCACGTCAACTCTACACCCTTCACCTATACCAAAATACTTGAAGGATATAAGAACGTAAAGCGGCACCACAAAACAGTAAGGCAACCCATCTATCGTTCCATACGCCACCACGAGACTAAGCGGAGCGGTGTGGAAACTTATGTTCTGGGGCTGCGCCGCAACTACCAGAAGGAAAACGCCATAGGTGAATACAGCGAAAACGTTACCGACGAGCCGGGCCTCATGAACGAGAACGACCCGCAAACAGCTATTATCATAGCCCAGTACTCCCAGGCCTTCCTCAGCAAAAGCATCTCTCTGGGCAGCAAGATCCAGGAACAGTTCGCACAGCAGGGCCGGCCAGATCTGGGTGTAAAGCAAATGGACCTCGAAGTGCTGGCCGGCAGCGCCATGCCGGGTGTACTCGTAGAGGTCGGTTTTATTACCAATGTGGAGGAAGAAAAGTACCTCAACTCTGAGCAGGGACAGCAGGAAGTAGCCTTGGCTATATATAAAGGCATAAGAGCCTATAAAGCCGAACTGGAAAAATAAAATAAAAAAATATCTCTTCTTTTCTTTAGTTTAGTGCAGTTAATGAAATATATTTAACCCTTTAAAAGGTAACTTATCGCTGCAATATGCGGTTTGCCTTTTTATAACGCTTATTTTTACGTTCAATAAAATCATGTTGATGCAGATGAGAACCCGTTTAAAAACAGTACTTATATCCGCTTTTGTTACAGTATCCGCTTTTGTTTCCATTACTTATATTTCTTGCAACAGGGACAAATGCAAAACAATAGTATGTGCCAACGGTGGTGTATGTAATAGCGGAGGTTGTATTTGTACTTCTGGTTACGAAGGCTCTAATTGCGAAACTTTATCTCAGACGAAGTTCCAGGGCAACTGGTCTGTGTTTGAGAAAGGTACCCGCACCCAGGCTGCTCAATATGCCATCACTATAGAGGCTGGGCCGGCCATAGCAGGTGTTGTTAACCCTACTTATGTCGTGATCGTTAACTTCTACAACTATTTCAAAACGCCTGTCAACGCCTATGTTGATGGCGATACGCTGTATATTCCTAACCAAAATTATGAGGGTAAGGTATTGTTCGGTAAAGGTTACATCTATACCGATAATACTTATGGCCAGTTTGGCCGCATATCTATGGCTTACGAAATAATCGACACTGCAACTCAGTTGGTCAACGACTTCGGTTACTACCCTATCGATGGTAGCTCGCCATCTTTGTGGAATAAGTAATTTTTATCTCCTTTATATCTCTGAGCGCCTTCCGAAACGGAGGCGTTCTTGTTTATAAACCCTTCCAAAGCATTTCTAAAAATTCAAAGGAGTAGGACGTTGGGCTATTCGTTCAATTTGGATACATATTTGTTTACTATTCTAATATTTCAGTTTATTTACTCGTCAATATAACAGACAGGGCATTATTTGTTTTCAGAATAAGGAAAACAGTTAACTTTAATAAAATAAATACTTATGAAAAAAATCCTAGCCATACTCATTTTGCTGCCTCTTTTTGCGAAGACGCAGATAATTACTACGGTTTTCGGCCCTAACGATACGCTATCTTGCGGAGGATGGGGAAGTTCCATTGCGGTCGATCACCTGGGTAACTATTATGTTTCGCAAGAGTGCGACAATTCTGTATATAAAATTACCCCATCGGGCGTACTTTCAAGGATTGCTGGGAATGGTGGAGTAGCCGCCTTCGGTGGTGATGGCGGGCCTGCTACGGCAGCGTCTTTGTATGAACCAATGGGTGTGGCCGTAGATAATATTGGGAACGTATATATTGCCGATATGAGTAACGAGCGAATACGCAAGGTTGACCTGTCAGGAACTATCACGACAGTGGCGGGTATTGGTAGTTCTATACCTACTATTGGTGGGTTCAGTGGCGACGGAGGCCCGGCTACAGCAGCAGAACTGTTCCAGCCAGCAGGTGTCTATGTCAACAATGCAGGGGATGTATATATAGCCGATGCTGATAATGGTCGTATCCGCAGAGTCGACAATGCTGGCATCATTACAACAATTGTCGGCAGTAGTGGTTCAGGGTGGCTTGGCGATGGTGGCCCGGCAACATCAGCGCAAATGAATGAGCCTGCAAGTTTGGCATTTGACCCTGCTGGCAACATGTATATATGCGATGGCTATGGTGGAAATCGCATCCGAAAGGTGGATACAGCAGGTATTATTTCAACCGTTGCTGGGACAGGTTCTGCTGGTTACAACGGTGACGGGATTGCCGGTACATCTGCTGAGATTAATATCCCGCGGGGTGTTGCTGTAGATGCAAGCGGCAATGTTTACATTGCTGACAATGTCAATCACCGCATCCGCATGGTGGATAAAACAGGAACTATAACTACAGTAGCCGGGACGGGGGCACCCGGATTTAGTGGTGATGGAGGATTGTCAACATTGGCGGACATAAATTCAGGTAATATAACAGTAGATAGGTCTGGGGATCTTATTATAAGTGACCTTGGCAATGACAGGATTCGCAAAATAAATACATCGATACTTGCGGTTAGTGCTTTAACAACAACAGGATCAGTAAAACTTTACCCCAACCCTGCCAATAAAATACTTAATATCACTTGTACCAACAAAATAACTCAGTTAACGATTACTGACCTTATTGGCCAAACAATATATACTAATATTTGTAGCAAAAACAATATGCAGGTAGATATTTCAGCGTTACCGTCGGGTATGTATTTCGCCATAGTAAACAACCTAGAAGTACTGAAATTTGTAAAAGATGATAAACCTTAATTAAAACTATTGCTGGTAATATAAAAGACAATCTATTCAAGTCCATTTCCACACTAAAATAACGCAGACTGATACAACGCTTCCCGAAGCGGAGGCGTTCTTTTTTTTGAGCTTTTCAAAAATAAATTTGCGCAACCAAATAATTGCGCTTATATTTGCAACCAGATAATTGCATAACACAAATATTATGGACACAAGGCGAGACATATTCCAGGCTATAGCTGACCCGACCCGAAGGGCAATCTTGCTGCTGCTTGCCGCACAGGCAATGACGCCCAATGCGCTGGCAGAAGAATTTAACACCAGCAGGCAGGCGGTTTCAAAACATATCCAGATCCTTACAGAATGTGAGCTGGTAAAACAGGAACCAAAGGGACGAGAAATTTATTATCACGTAAATACAGACCAAATGAAAGAAATTGACAAATGGATAGCCCAGTTCAGAAAGATATGGGAAACCCGCTTCAACCAGCTTGACCAAGTATTATCAACAATTAAAAAACAAAAAAAATGAAAAACAATTTGCTATTCGATTTTACCGTAGACAAAGCAGCTAAAACGGTATTTGTAAACAGGGAATTTGCCGCAGAGCTCCCACTGGTATGGGATGCCTTTACCAAACAGGAAATTCTGGATCAATGGTGGGCGCCTCAGCCCTGGGCATCCAGAACAAAGCACATGGATTTCAAAGTTGGCGGACGTCGTTTTTATGCTATGGTAAGCCCAGAAGGACAGGAACATTGGTCCCTCCAGGAGTATACTTCCATTACCCCAAAGACCAATTTTAAAATGCACAACGCTTTTGCCGACAAGGATGAAAATCCAGACTTGCCCGGCTCTGACTGGGATCTGAGTTTCAGCGAACAGGACGGCATAACAAAAGTGAGTATCATTATTAAAAATGACTCTCTCGAACGTATGGAGAAGATGATTGAAATGGGCTTCCAAGGAGGATTTACAATGACTCTTAATTACCTCGTAACATTATTGGCAACTTTATCGCAAAAATAATTTTCCAAGGTTACCTGATCATCACGGCTGAAATGAAAGCGGAGCAAAAGAGCGTAAGCACTTGCTCCGCTTTTTGATATTTAGTCTGTATTTTTGTACAAAGTAGCTTTATGAAAGGTGTAAACTTTATTACTAATGACAAAAACCGTCGCACGGCTGTAATCATTGACTTGAAGACGATCGAGCAGCACCAGGAAGACGTAGAAGACTTTCTGGATATAATTATTGCCGAATCACGCAAAGACGAACCGAAGCGTAGCTGGGAAGAAGTGAAAAAGTCATTGAAGAAAAAAGGTAAGCTGTAATGTACCAGGTCATCATCAGCAATAGCGCTGAAAAGGATATGGAGAAGTTACCTTCCGCCACCTTGAAGAAAGTAGGCATTGCAATTGACCAATTACCTGCTGACCCTCGTCCATTTGGCTGTAAGAAACTAAAAGGTACACAGGAAAATCTATGGCGTATACGTGTCGGTGATTATAGGGTGGTTTATTCAATAGCAGATAGAATTGAAGTAATAGATATCCGCAGGGTAAGGCATCGTAAAGATGTTTATGAATAGTTCTAGAGATCTAATTGTAATGTGCAGGTTTGAATTCTGTCTCCCCGAAAGAAACACAGTATAGAGCCATGTGGCTTTCGCGCTTGTGTTTTATTGGTTGCAAACGCTATGCCGTGATATCCTCTTGTAATACTAAGTTGTTCAATTAATAAACTATCTTGCACCATTAACAATTTTTAGACTTATGAAATCATTTACAATAATTTTTTCTTCCTTGGTTATTTTTTCTGTTTTATTTGGCGCTTGTAAGAAAAGTAAAAACACCCCATCTGCCGGGGATATGCTTGTGGGTAAGTGGAAGACATCTTCCTATGGATATGATGTCAATCACAACTCAGTAATTGACTCAAGTGAGAATACTCCATATCCGGATAGCGTTTCCAATTACACAGTATTCAATTCCGGAGGCAGCGGAGAATTGCTGGTCACAAAAAACGGAACAACAGATACTCAAACATGGTTCAGTTGGTCGCTAGCTAGTAATAATATAGACGTTACAACAATCCGTACAAAAGGGTCCTCCAGCTATATCAGTCTTTCCGATACCACCACATATCACATAGGCGTTCTTTCTGCTACAGACCTCCAGCTTACGATCGTCGCAGGATCTTCCGGCCTTAACTGGCAGAATTATAAAAAGCAATGACAATACACCTGATTGGACTCCGAGGAAGTTCTCCTTCTTTGTGGAATAAATAAATTGTCTTACTTTAAAAATATGAACGCCTTCCGAAATGGAGGTGTTCATATTTTGTTAATATTTCAAGGCATAAAATAACGTCGAGATATGGCTAAATTGCAGTAAACCGACTCCATTGCGTAAAATATTCTTCTTGGCATTTCTATGCATTTCACTATCATCTATTGCTCAGACTCAGCAGGTGGATTCAGTTCTCGCAGAAATACAGAAAGCAAAAAATGATACGGACAAGGTACGATTATATGAAACCCTTTTTTACGATTTAGACGACCCATATGAAAGTCTTACTAAAGGGGAGAATCCTGGTGAAAAGTTGAAGTATGCTATAAGTATTATCAGTCTTTCACAACAGTCAAACTACAAATGGGGACTCGCGCAAGGATATAATTGCATGGGGCTGGTGTACATGTTCACAGATCGCAGGCACCCCAATAAGGCTTTAGAAAATTTTTACAAAGCTGCTGATATTTTAAGAAATCTCGGGGACATGCATATGCTCGGCGGAGTGACTGCTAACATAGGTTCTGTTTTTTTTCAGCATCACTTTCGGAAGAGAAGTATGGATACACTACTCAGAGCTAAAGAAATACTTGAAAGCATCCATGACTCATCTCTTTATCTGGCGTGTACATATGAAAAGCTCGGCATTGTACTTAGCTCCAGTAAAAACTATCAAGAGGCAATCGAAAGTTACCTTAAAGCAAAAACCATTTTTGAAAAGAAGAGATCAAAAAAATATCCATGCGATATATACTTACTTTTAGGTTGGGCATATGCCGGGCAAAAATCATATAATGACGCGTCATTATATACAAAAATGGGCTTGGACATAGCGAAAGAAACAAAGGATTCTGTTATGGTTACCAACGCAGAGAAATGCCTTGATTACATTAACAAACATAGTGCAAGGCATTAAAAAGTACCTACGCTTCATTTTTAGCCTAAGTCTCTTCAACGAACAACGTTCGTAAGGCATTTTCATGAATTAAAAAATGATTTTAATCAGGTGATTAATTTTCTTGTTTAAATCAAATTTTTAAACTTACCTTTGCGGTAAGAAATGAAAAAAACACCCGAAATAGAAAAAAATGCTTCTACCGAAGAGCAGATAAAAGAAGCTGCCCGGCGGGTGTTTACTCGAAAGGGGTATGCGGCTACCCGCACCAGGGATATTGCAGAAGAGTCTGGATTTAACCTCGCACTCATCAATTACTACTTCCGCAGCAAAGAGAAATTATTCGATATCATTATCGTAGAGCAGCTGCAGCTATTTATACATTCCCTCATGGGCATTGTAAACGACCCTGCTACTACCCTCCCCGAAAAGATTGACCTGCTTATCAGCCACTATATAGATATGCTGGTACAAAACCCCGGCATACCCATTTTCATACTCAATGAGATCAATGCCGACCCGGAAAAGCTGATCGAAAAACTTGGGGTAAGCAACACAATCCGGGGAGAATTGGTGATAGCCCGCCAATGGAAAGAGATGGCTGCTGCTAAAAAGATCACTGTAAACCCGATTCACGTAATGATGAACACCATCAGCCTTACTATATTCCCCTTTGTGGGCAGCCCGCTGATAAGAAACCGTACAGGCATGACTTTGGAGCAATTTAATGAAATGATGCAGGAACGAAAAAAACTGATACCCAAATGGATCAATGCAATGATAATGACGTCATGATGGACCCGGCAAGGATGTTAACTGTACACGATTAATAACAGAGCGCGAAAAATATTATGTTGAAGAAAGTATCCGTTACAATTATATTACTGGTTATCTGCCTTGCGGCAGATGCACAGGTAGTGTTCAGTTCACTGGAAGACGCATGGAAATATGCCGACGTGCACAACATCACTATCCGCACATCACAGCAGGAAGTAGAGCGGGCGCTCTACGCCAAACGCCAGTCCTATAGCGCCTTACTGCCACAGGTTAACGCCACCGGTTCTTATACCGATAACATAGCCCTGCAGACAACCCTCATTCCCGGCCAGATTTTCGGTGGTCCTCCCGGCTCTTACAAAACGCTTCAGTTCGGTGAGCAGTTTGTATACGCAGGTGGTATCGCCGCACAAATGAATATCCTGAACCTGCAGAACTGGTACAACGCCCGCATCGCTCAGGAAACAGAAGAGTTGAATAAAGCTACGCTGGCAAACAACAAGAAAAGCGTTTACCAGCAGGTGGCTACTCAGTTCTATGCCTACCTGCTCATGCAGGAAGCTTACCGCCTTGCCACCCAGACTGCAAGTATCGCCGATTCCGTTGCGCAATCCGTAAGCAACAAATTCAAAGAAGGTACGGTAAGCCAGGGCAACGTCGACATTGCCCGGCTCAATTTTGAGAGAGCGCAGCAGGGCCAGGTTTCCGCACGATACCAGATGCTCACCGCGCAAAATAGCCTCAAATCATTGTTAGGTTTCTCTGTCAAAGACTCCTTAACTATCAACGCATCATTGACCGCCAGTTTACCTGTGGAACCCACTGCCTCGTTCCAGGAAGACCCCTCAGTTTTACTCGCCTTGTCTCAGCAGAAAATAAGCCTCAGTCAATACCGTTCTGCCAACGCTGCTTTTGCACCCACTATCAACATCCTCTACAATTACGCTACACAGCGATTCGATAACACATTTGAACCCTTCAGTGGAGTATCGGGTGTGGCTGGCTGGTTCCCTTCGCAGTATTGGTCTTTGCAGGCGTCTATCCCACTCTTCGCGAGTGGCGGCAGGCTATTCCAGTCCCGGAAGAACAGGATAGCATGGAACGAGAGCGTAGAGCAATACGAGAACGCACAGAAACAATCAGAAATAAATGATGAAAACATACGGTTAAATTATCAAAAGGCAACCGCGGTATTAAGTAAATCAAAAAACGTAATGGACCTCTCCTTCGACAACTACACGCATATCTCCTACAGGTATGAATCCGGTATCGAATCTATAGAGACCCGCCTGAATGCCTTTAAAGACTACATCGACTACCAAAACCAATACTTAAACAGTTTATCTGATCTGCTCGTACAGCTCTACCAGGTAAAGATCCGCCAACAATCATTTTAATATGAAACAACCAGTTATTTTCCTTGCTGTGCTTCTGCTTTTATCTGCCACTGCGTGCAAACCCACTTATGATGAGGTCTCGCCAAAAACAGGCCCCATTACCGAAGCGGTATTTGCATCGGGCAGCATAGAGCCCAAAGATGCGTATACGCTAACTTCACTGTCTGACGGCTTTATTGTAAAAAGCTTTGTCACAGAGAACGACCTCGTACATGATGGCCAGTTGCTCTTTCAGCTCGACAACCGCCAGCAGAATACCCAGGTAAAGATCGCGGAGACAAATGTTCAGTTCGCAAAAATAAATTCAGACAACAGTTCACCTACGTTATTACAGGTCAAGGCCCAGATAAGCGCTGCTAAAGCAAAGATGCTGACCGACTCCGTTAACCTCCAGCGCTACGAACATTTATACACCACCAACTCCGTATCAAAACAGGACCTTGACAACGCAAGGCTTAATTATGAATCGTCATCCAGTTCTTACAAGGCAGTTGTCGAAAACTATAACGCTACCGCCGATAAAGTAAAGCAGGACTACATCAACACACAATCCCTGCTGCAGAATGCTGAAGCTGGCAACCAGTACTACAACCTGCGGGCCATAGGTGAGAGCAAGGTATACCAGATCTTCAAAAAACAGGGCGACCTTATCCGTAAAGGCGACCAGGTAGCCCAGTTAGGCAATCCCGATTCTATCGTCATCAACCTGGATATAGATGAAGGCAGTATCAGTAAAATACAACTGGGCCAGCAGGTACTTGTGGAACTGAACACTGAAAAAAATAAAACCTACGAAGCCCGTGTAAGTAAGGTCTATCCGCATTTTAACGAGTCATCTCAATCATACAAGGTCGAAGCACGCTTCATTAAAGAAATGCCCGGTCTTATCTCCGGCACGCAGCTTCAAGCCAACATCATTACCAACAAAAAAGAAAATACAATACTCATACCACGTGTCTACCTCATCGAGGGAAACAAAGTGCTGGTACGGAAAGATAAAAAGATAGACACCACTAACATTACCACCGGCATCGTATCCGACGAATGGATCGAAGTACTCAGTGGACTATCACCAACCGACAAAATAGCAAAACTCAAGTAACATGAAGATCAGCGTAAATACCGAGATCGCCATTACATACCTTACCTCGCGCAAGAAGCAAACCTTTGTAGCATCGATGGGGGTCATGTTCGGTATTTCCATGTTCATCTTCATGCAGTCGCTCATGAAGGGCACTAACGATTATTTCGAGAAGTCCTCCTTCAACAGCACGCCACACATTCGCCTGTATAGCGAGAACAAGGTTGCCGACACCCACATGCTCAACAGCTTCCTGAAAGACTCTTCCACCAAAATACTCACTAACCCAAAGCAATTGACCCAGAGCCAGGGGCTCACAGACCCCTATGGTATTATACGGCTCATCAACAGGGACCCCAGGGTGCTCTATGTAACACCGCAGGTGACAGCAAATGTCATTTATACCAGCGGCAGCGTGCAGATCACCGGTACCGTGGCGGGCGTGAACATCGTACAGGAAGACAAAATGTTCGATGTACAGGGTAATATGATATCTGGTGACTTACACGATCTCGACCGTGTAAACAACGGGCTGCTCATAGGTAAGGGTATCGCAGATAAACTAAGCCTCCATGTTGGCGACAACATCACTGTCAATGGCGGCTCCGGCAGCACCCAGATCATGCGCGTGATAGGTATCTATGCCAGCGGCGTCAAGCAGGTAGACGAAACCAAATCCTACGCCAACATTGTACAGGCGCAGAACATCATGGGTAAAGACAGGAGCTATGTAACTGACATAAAGATCAACCTGAAAGACTATATGGCCGCCGACGTGGTTGCCCGCAAACTGGAAATGCTCACAGGCTACAAAGCAGAAGACTGGGTGGCTGCCAATGAACAACTGAAGACCGCATTCAAGATACGCGCTATCATACTCAACTCCGTCATAGGGGTCATACTGCTGGTCGCCGGCTTCGGTATCTACAACATCCTCAACATGACCATCTATGAGAAGATGAAGGAGATAGCCATCCTCAAAGCCATCGGCTTCTCCGGCGGTTCTGTTACCAGTATATTCCTGCAGCAGGCCATCTACATCGGGCTCACAGGCGGCATTATCGGCATCATTTTCGGGTTCCTCATGTCCTTCGGCTTATCGCATGTCTACATAGGCAGCAACACACCCATGGGCACGCTCAAATACTTCCCCATGTCATTCTACTTACCTCACTATATCGAGGCCATAATTTTCGGCGTGTTGACCACCGTTGCGGCAGGGTACTTCCCCGCCAGGAAAGCAGCAAAGGTTGACCCGGTAAACATAATTCGCGGATAATGGCAGACATAGCATTACATGCCAGCGGCATAAACAAATACTTTCACGATCCTGTTACCCAGCAGATCCTGAAAAACATAACCATGGACGTCACCAAGGGTGAGTTCGTATCTATCGTCGGCAAGTCGGGCTGCGGTAAGTCTACCCTGCTCTATGTGCTGTCCACTATGGATACAGACTATGAAGGCGAAATAGGCATCAACGGAGAGATAGCTACCGGCAAGTCCCTGAACAAGCTGGCCGCTATACGCAATGAGTCTATCGGCTTCGTATTCCAGTTCCACTACCTCCTACCCGATTTCAGTTGCCTCAAAAACGTGATGATACCCGGCCTGCGCCTCGGCAAGTATTCGCACAAAGAGCTGGAAGAACGCGCCTATGAAAAACTAAAAATGTTTGGCGTCGCAGAGCAGGCCCTTAAAACTGCCAACAAACTCTCAGGCGGCCAGCAGCAGCGTGTAGCTATTGCGCGGGCCCTCATCAACGACCCTGCCATTATCATGGGCGACGAGCCCACCGGCAATCTCGACTCAAAAAATACAGGTATCGTTTTCGACCTCTTTCAGAAATTGTCCAAAGAATTCGGGCAAACTATCATCACCGTTACCCACGACGAAGACTTTGCCAAACGCTCAGACCGTATTATAGAAATGGCCGACGGCCAGATAACCGATCATGGGCGTTAGGCCAGCTACATCTTCTCTGGCAGGCTGATGCCCATCAGCTTCATTGCGTGGCGTAGTACCGATGCGGTCAGTATTATGGTCATCAGCCGCAGGCTCTTCTTCTCCTCACTCTCGGCTTTCGATATGCTGTGCGCATCATAGAATGTATTGAACAATTGCGCCAGTTGGAACGAATAGTTACACAATGCCGATGGATTTAACTCATCCGCCGCATCCGCTAATATTGTTGGGTATTGCTCCAGCGCCAGTATAATGCTCCGCTCCAGTGGCAGCAACTCTGTTGATTGTTTAAAAGACGCAAACAGCGAGGCATCAGGCGTCACCGGCACATCTTCCTTCCGCAGTATAGAGCAGATACGTGCATGTGCATATTGTATGAACGTAGCCGTATACCCGTGCAGATCTATAGATTCCTTCGGGTCAAAGATCATCTTCTTCCTCGGCTCCACGCGCAGCAGGTAAAACTTAAGCGCACCCAGCCCTATCATCTCATACAGCTTCGTCAGTTCCTCTTGCGTAAACCCTTCCGTCTTGCCTGAGCTTTCCGTCTGCTCCTGTGCCAGCTTTATCATTTCCGCAGCCATATCATCTGCATCCACTACTGTCCCTTCACGGCTCTTCATCCTGCCTGTCGGCAATTCCACCATACCATATGATAAGTGGTAGATGCCAGCTGCGCACGGCTCGCCCAGTTTTTTCATGATCAGTTGCAGCACCTGCATGTGGTAGTTCTGTTCATCGGCTATCACATATACGCTCTGGTCCAGTTTATACTCATCATACTTCAGCTTGGCTGTCCCCAGGTCCTGCGTCATGTATACCGATGTGCCGTCGCCGCGCAGCAGCAGCTTTTCATCCAGTCCCTCATCCCTCAGGTCCACCCACACCGATCCGTCCTCCTTCTTGTATAGCACGCCTTTATTCAGTCCCGCCTCCACTATCTGCTTCCCCAACAGGTACGTATCGCTTTCGTAGTATTGCTTATCAAACGATATTCCCAGCTTCTTATAGGTCACATCAAAACCCGCGTATACCCATCCGTTCATCTGCTGCCACAGGCGGCGCACTTCCGTATCGCCCGCCTCCCACTTACGCAGCAACTCCTGCGCATCCTTCATTATCGGCGCTTCCTTCTCTGCCGTCTTCTCATCGGCGCCTGCCGCTACCAACTTCTTCACTTCCTCCTTATATACATCGTTGAACTTCACATAGTAGTCACCCACCAGGTGGTCACCCTTTATCCCTGTTTGCTCCGGTGTTGCCCCGTTGGCATACCGCATCCACGCTATCATCGACTTGCAGATGTGTATTCCCCGGTCATTGATCAGGTTGGCCTTGATCACTTCATTGCCTGCCGCCTTTAGTATTTCTGCAGTTGCCGCACCCAGGAAGTTATTCCTCAGGTGCCCGAAGTGCAGCGGCTTGTTCGTGTTCGGCGATGAATATTCTATCATCACCCGCCTGTCAACCTTCGCTCTTTCACCGTAATGAGTATCAGTATAGTGGTTCAGTAGAAAGGAAACCCAATAGCTCTCTTTTACCGTCAGGTTCAGAAAGCCGCTCACTATTTCGTACCCGGTGAACAGGTCCGTCTTGCCCACTAAGTAGTCGCCCAGTTGCTTACCTATTACATCAGGCTTTTGCTTCAGCAGCTTCAGAAATGGGAATATCACCACCGTATAGTCACCGGTGAACTCCGGCTTCGTCTCGTTCACAAGTATCGTGGCTATATCTATGGTCACATCCGGGTACAGATGTGCTAAAGCATTGTGGGCAGCATGTCTTATCTGGGCGGTAAGCGTCATCAGGTCTGTTTATTTAGCGCAAAAATACTTTAATAATGCGGCGAAAAAAAGGCAATTGATTTCCGGCGATGTAGCTAGTCGCGCGCGGTATGCTTCTTCGCTATATGTGCCAGCGCCGCCCTGTCCTCTTCGCCCAGGTCTTTCGGCACTGTTATCAGCACCCGCACATAGCTGTCGCCGCGCTGGTTAGCATCGCTGTATAGCGGCATGCCCATACCTTTCAGGCGAAAGGTCTTATCACTGTCCGTGCCGGCAGGTATGTTTATGCTCAGCGACTTGTCTATGGTCTGTACCGACAGCTTGCCGCCCAGTATCGCAGTAAATGCGTCCAGCGTATGATCAAAGTAGAGGTCATCGCCGCGCCGCTCATAGAGGGGATGCTTCTGCACATGTATCGTTATGAACAGGTCGCCTGCCGGGCCGCCATTCATGCCCGGCCCGCCTTTTTCCTTCATCCGCAGCACCTGCCCTTCGGCTATGCCCGGCTTCAGTTTCAGGTTCAGCTTCTGTGTGCTTAGATTCAGTTGGCGGCTTGTGCCGTGAAATGCTTCATCCAGCGTTATCGTCGTTTCTGCCTGGTAGTCTTCGCCCTTAGCCTTGCGGCTGCCACGCTGCCTGCCACCACCAAAACTTGCACCACCCCCACCAAATGACGCACCGCTCCCAAAAAATGATTCGAAAAAATCAGAGAAGGCACCTTCTCCGGCATTGAACTGCTGACCGCCATATTGCTGCTGTCCACCGAATCCCCCGCCCGCATTACCACCATATTGCTGGTGCTGCTGCCAGTTCTCGCCCAGCTCGTCATACTTCTTGCGCTTGGCCGCATCGCCCACCACATCGTATGCCTCGCTGATCTCTTTGAATTGCTCTTCCGCTTTCTTGTCGCCGGGGTTCTTATCGGGGTGATATTTCACCGCCAGCTTGCGGTATACCTTTTTTATCTCTTCCTGCGAGGCCTTCTTGTCTACGCCCAGTACCTTATAATAATCTTTATAGTCCATCGCTTATCCTGTCTCAAAATTATGCCATAAAGTCTCTCCTACCGCAGCACCTGGAACGAGTTGAAGAACTTGTTCATCTCATCGTTCGTCGGGTAATCCTTTTTCGCTATCACCGTCAGGTCATATACCCTGCTGCCCACTAAGCACTCTTTTACTATCGTTATTGTATTCCCACGGTCGGTCTGGTACATAAATGCCCTGCCGGGGTACCCGTTCAGCGTTATCGGTTCCGAGTCCACATCCAGTTCCGTAAAGTCCTTTTTGCGCGTATTTATCGAGCTGTCCAGCAATGCGTTCAGCCGCACCGAGTCAGAATTTACAAAACCCGGATAGTCTGTATAACTCACCTGGAACAGTTTGAACTTGTCCAGCGCAAACGTCGTTGGCTTCCACGTCACATAGTGTATCGTCTGCTTACCCACCTTACCGTCAGTCCTGGCCGGGTGAGTTGGCATGAACACCGTGAACCCCGCATCCTTCGAGGTGTATTCCGACCATGTCGTCTTCTCCTTGCACGATGGCAGCAGGCAAAAGGCCACACAGGCTACTACTACATTTTGCAATGAGCGCATAATCATTCAGTTGTTTAGATAACTTAGTTCTTCTTCGCCGCTTCCTTAGGAACGTTGATAAAATAAATTCTACCATATTGCGAAGTTATATTTCTTTTTTATGAGGCGTAAAATCTGCGAATAGTGAGCTATTTAAAGACTTTTACAACGAAATAAAAATGGAATAGAACAAGTAAGATAGTGGAATTTATTTTATCATCGTTCCTTATTCTCTTTATAGCGCATATCAGGCGTGCCGTCTTTCTTCAGCTTTTTAGGCTTGGCAGCAGCTTTATTTTCTTTATGGCGCATATCGGGCGTGCCATCCTTCTTCATCTTGCCCGCATTTTCGTTCTTCGTAGTGTTCGTGTTTGCAGCATGGTTTTCCATTTTGGCGCCTTCCGTGTGCTTTATGGCTCTCTGCTTAGGCTTAGTATCTGCAGTTTGCGCATAGCCCGCTGATGTGAGCGCAAAAACCGCCATTAAAACAAAAAATATTTTTTTCATATCACTATATTTCGCACTAAATTAAGCATTACCGTTGATAGTTTTACTCATTAACTACTCTTTACCAAAATATCATACAAATAGAAATTCCCCTCTTCATTTTCCGAAGAGGGGTCATTATTCAAAAAACGGCAGTTTTTGAATAATGGGGGTGATCAATCTTTTTGTTACCAGCATCATTACCGCTATCACCGTCCCTTGCGTTGGCACCCTTCGTCCGCCGAAGCTTTGTTCAGCAAAAACACACCCGTAGGCGGAATTCCACTTTCATTTCGCTGTTCGCCATGTAGAAAAACAAATCAATAACCATATGATAACATTTACAAATTGTTTTTTTTTAAATTCATTTGCATAGCTTTAGTATATAATCTCACCCCTAAAAACTTTGATATCATGTCTCAAAATTGCGATTGCAACGATTACTCCCTCCTTACCGCTGTCACCGGCATAGCCGCTATCTCCACCGCCAATAGCAGCCTCACTGGCTCCGGCTCCATCATGCCGGTCATTACAGGTGAGTCAAAAGGAACGCTGGTCAAGTCGGTCATCATAAAGGCCACACAACCTGTCACGGATGGGATGGTGAGACTCTTCGTCGGCCCCGATGTTTCTCATGCTATCTTGTACAAAGAAATACCTATTCCTAATACTCCTGAACTTGTACAGACGCCCACCCCCGCGCCCATCCTGCAGACATTCGAGATCAACCTTGCTGGCGGGCTCAAACTGGCGCCATCTACCAATCTCTACGCCTCCACGCAAAATGGTGAGTCGTTCAATGTCATTGCCGAAGGTCTGAACTGGACATACCCCGCTACCTTGCCCGATAGCTGTTGCAATTACAAGCAGGAGATCGCTATTAGCGGCCACGGCACCGTATCTGTTGCAAATACAAACACAAATGGGAGCGGCGCCATTGTCAATATATTCACTGCTACCGCCAGCACCAATGGCGCCAAAATAACGGCCATTACCATCAAGGCATTGCAAAGTACAAATTTGGGCATGATCAGATTTTATGTCAGCCCCGATGGTTCTACATGGTCTTTACTTCGTGAAGTGCTCGTACCACAGACCGAGCAATCAGGCTTCCAGCCATCTTTCAAGGTAGTGCTCGATGAGTGTTATAATCTCGAGCAGGGCTTCAGTATAGGCGCCTCCACACATATAGGCCAAAGCTTTGGTATCAGCGTTGAAGGTGCCAGTTGGACTTATCCTATTTCTTAATACAAGCTATACCGGTAATTTTCATTTGTCTATAACTTATTTGCGCATTGCGCACTTCATCACAAACACAAGTAGCATGAAATACGATCTTTTAAACTCCGCTACAGATGGCGCTATGCCGGGCTACAACAACGCACCTGCTTATGCCCGCTGCCCTGCTAATAATATGCCTTATACACCGCCGCAAAACAAAAAATGCGGCTGCGGTGGTAAGGCCATGAGCAATGATAATATGCCGCTGCGCCAGTCGCACAGCAATATGCAGAACTGGATGCCGCCGGTGTCTCGTCCTGGCATGCCTCCCGCAGTGCAGCAGCCCGCACCATCCTACAATTCTGCAATGTCGGCCAGTCAAAACGCTGCATCTTCAAACAATTCGATAACAACAGCCTCTGCTATGCAGCGCCTGCCACAAAATGTTTTACCCTACAACCGCTAACCTATGGCAACAGTATTACCGGCATCGCCATTCCTCTCCGGGCCAGACGTTGGCGAGCCTATGTATCCAACAGGCGCCACAACTTACACAGCACTCGGTGGCAGTACCATAACAGGCACACGCACTACCGGCTCTTTATCAGGCCCTGACGTTGTTCCGCCTCCGGTATTTATCAGCCCGAGCGGTGGTGAGCCTTTGAGCGGTGGTGGCGCCGGAATGACTGGTGGCCGAATAGATGGTGGCGGCGCTACCACCACGGCACGAGCTACTGGCTCTGGTGGCCGCACTACAGGCGGTGAGGTTCTAGCTGGTGGCGGAACAATAATGCCCGGTGGCGGCACTTCCACCACACATGGTACTGGCTCTGGTGGCCGTACTACAGGTGGTGAGGTTCTAGCTGGTGGCGGAACAATAATGCCCGGTGGCGGCACCACCACCGCACGTGGCACTGGTTCGGGTGGCGGCGGCAGATATGTATTAGGTGGTGGGCCTGCTCAGGGCGGCGGTGTGTTCCTGAAGTACGACCCTTTCGATCATACATCGCCTTATTATTTTCAAGATACTATGTCCCGGCAGGTAATGGAGTTGTATCTGGAAAGGGCTATCGAAGTGTCAAGACTGTCCGACAAAGGTATGAACGTGGGCGGTCCAGATGGGCCAAATTATCCAGCTTATTTTGATTATACCAATCCGCTTACTTATGGAGCACTAACTGATACAAGCTATGATCATGGAGCTTTGTTGCAGATGATTGTTGATACAGGTGCTAAATTCACTTTTGAAACTGTACAGTTAGAAGGTGGCATGAACTTTGAAGAAATCTGTACAATCTTTGCCCTTGATTGTAAATTTCTTCATAATCATGATCGAGAGATAATTGCGGGAGCTTGTATATCTGAAAATGTTTACTATGACAGCTATTTTATACCATTGCCAGCAAACATCAGTGATTTTATTGGTTTATTCTACCCTACTGGTCGGTATTATGCTTCTCATCCGACGCAATTTTACCCTGAAATGATGATGGTTTCTTACCCGAAAAACCCTGTTTTCGATATTACTAAACCTGAAGCAAGGATGTTTATCTATTATATGTGTACCCGCTATATCGATTGCGGCTGCGAGGCTATACATCTGAATGATTTATTTTCTTCGTGTCATGATGACTATGGCAATGCTAATTTATGGCAACTAACCACAGCTATAAGGAATTATGCAGCTGTGAATGCCCGGCGTGGTTTGGTATTACTGGATTCGCATGTGAGTTTTGAGACAGGCAGCGATTCGCCTGATTCGCTTATTCATTCTATGTATGGATGGTTTTACGATGACCCAAATCTGCTACCTTTCAGGAAAGACGACTGGGAGCGTCAGCTTATTTTCGATTTTCATACGCTGGGCATTTATTATGTCCGTAATGAATCTGTGCCACTCAGCACATGTTTTGACCCGCCTCTTCCAAGGGCACAGGATGGTACAAGCATACTTCCTGTAAAAATAGAGTATGGCATTGGGTTGATCAATAACAGCAAAGGAGGCCTTAATCCGCAGGGCTGGCATTGTACACATAACCCGGCTTTTCTTCGGTTAGATTATGGTTATGTTGATACGCGCGCCGGTTGCATGAAGTCTGGATTTGCTGTGACTTCACCTGTGTATCCACACCCTTTATTCGATGTTGGCCCGTATGGCTATGATAATACGAGTTGGTTTAGCCATCAGATTGATTGGGTAAGACAAGATATACTCATATACTTTTTTTACAAAATTCATTGTCTTGACATAAATAGTCATTTCTGTATGCCTGGCAGGTTAGTGGTTAATGAGCGGGGGTACGCAGGTCAGCTATATTATCTTGCGTTTTCTGAAACAACTACAATAAAGAATATTTGGCTGGGTTTAAAATCCGAAACACATAATTGGGTATATCACAACTTTTCAGACGAATATGTAACACCCTTTTATGCTGATGTCGCTTCCGATCTTGTTTTCGTAGGTACCGATGCCATATATTATATAGCTAACGATGGCTATATTCATGGTTGCATCTATTCTGCAAGCGATGACGTTTGGTTCTATATCAATGTCTCTTATGCAGCCGAGACTTATCCACCTAATCGGGTGCCTATCGCATCACAGAGCAAGGCTGCGAATAGCTTAGTGGCAAGTCCTGGTGGTTCTGTCTTATTGTATATTGGTACTGATGGGTATATCCATCAAATCACTATCCACAGTCCTTGGGCTTATGAATATCTTGATTTTATGAAAGGTAGTACTACAGTGTCAAATTCAATGGTAGGCCAGGGAATAAAAGCAGCTGACAGTTTAATATATCCCACAGCTTATTCCATTTATTACATAAGCAGCCAGGTTGCGGGTATACCGCTGCGCACGGTACATGGATTTCAGAAATCATCTGGAACCTGGAATACCGTTAGCCCCACCTATTCCGCAATAGCCCATGGCGCCGCTGTTAGTGCACAGAAGACGCCTGCTGGGGCGCTTACTTATGATCCTAATCATACAATACCCAGGCTGTTTTATAGAGGCAATGACGGTCTGTTATATTACTTCGACATAGCCAGTTTAGTAGATTATTATTACAATGCTGCCAATGTAAATGCGCAGTTGATAGCCCAGGATCTGCAGATTGTTGGCAACCTTGCTCTCTACTACAATAGGATATACTATGTTGGGCGTTATAAAGATGGTTCAATGCATATTCATTGCATGATAGATACGGGTGCTGGATGGGTCACGATGAGTCCATCCTATTCCGCCGATTATTACAATCACCAGCCTATTGCTTCACAGATACAATCTGATGCATCAGGGCAAATAGCGGTGAGCCCGGATGGCAAAAATATAGCTTACTTTGGTATTGCACAGGTATGTTACTATTACAATATTGATGATGTAACATACGTATATTCCACCTTACCTTATGTCAAGCCTTCTCCTTCAATGCTATCAAGCCTTCAGTTCATTGACAATGAAAATATTTTTTTTATTTCACCGTACTATGGAAATATTAGTCAGTTTAGATTTCAGGAAGATTATTGCAATAATAGCATAATTGATTTTTACGAAACTTTTGGTTATTGATCATTTATGGCATAATTTTTGCTAATATTGTTAATAGTATTACAAATGGAAGAATCTGAATTGCGTTTTTTAATGCTTATTTGTAAATAAATGCATAAGTCCATGAAGAATTTATTACTATATGTATATATAACTATGGCTTTATTTGTAAGCTGTGAAAAATCAAATGACCCTACTACCTTTACTGCCCAAATGGCCGGATCTCACATTTGGCACGGCACAACATTTTATCACATAATGGGCCGACCCTCTGGCGATACGCTATACAATGTTGTAGATACTTTCTCCATCACTGTTATAAACAATAGTACGATTGTTTATAAAAATTTCCCTTACGATCCGTTACAATACTTTAATATAAGCCAGTATGTCATCAATACATTGCATTATTTAAATAAAGGACATAGTGATTCTCTTTACTTTGCAGGTTCTATATTTGATGGTATGTATAGCGACGGAATCATTTATACAGACACATTAATTTATAACTACAAGCTTAATACCTTATATTGTTTCCATGATAATTATTGTCCAACTTGCGGCGTCATGGCAACAACTTTGGTTTCGCCTTGATAAGAGCCGCTTTTTGTTTAATAAACTATGAAACACATACTTCTCTGTGCTTTTGCTATAGTATTACTTTGCAGCTGCAAAAAAAAACACAGTTGATCCTACTACATATACCTCTAAAATGGCCGGATCCCACACTTGGCACGGGACGATATATTATAATACAGATGCCCCAATCTTTTTCGATACGCAGTATTATGCTATTTATGCTTTTTCCGTTACTGTCATAAACGACACTATGATTTTTGCTGAAAATTTCCCTTACGATCCTTTACATATCTTTTATGTAGGTAACTCTACTATCGATACTTTACATTTTATAATTGAACGTAATGATTCTCTTTACTTTACGTGTCAAACGTTCCATAACTTCTTTGGTTACATTGACACACTGATTTATAATTATAAAATTAATTCACTATACTATTCCCACAGTGCTATGGGACTATGTTGCCATTATGGCTATATTGAAACAACTTTGGCTTCGCCATAGGCGACTGTGTTTTTACCTGACTGGTACACGTTTGCAACCCATTAGCTAAACAGTGTCATCGCTTGCTTCCAATAAATATATCTTCCATTAACTCCTTTTCACAATCCCCCGCCCGATCTTTGCGGTGAATTAGAGTAGGGGGATCAGAGACATCAGTTTGGTATGTTTACCACTATACCCAACCATTCCGATTTAGCAATCAAACATAGTGCATTTTCTAAATTTGACACTGTAAAGAAAATGCCTGCCCGTCCGAAGCCTTTTACGTAGGCGGATTCACTTTTTGTCCAGTTTTTGTACACTTTTTGTTCAGTTTTCCAGTTGCCCAAGTCCAAAATTGCTCACATAGCCATTGATTATCAATGACAAACTGAGCAATAATCAGAAATTGAACGCTGAAAAAAGAATCTGTACAAATGCTCAAAAACGCCGGAACTTCTACCGCAGTAACCGGAAGAAAACCCGCAGTTTAAAATAAATTCGAATAATTTATCAAATTGCCCGATTTTTTTGGGGCTTTAAAAAGTGTTCACTTTTTGTCCAGTTTTTGTACACTTTTTGTACACTTTTCCATCTGTTGATACGGAAAATTGCACACAAAATCATTGATTATCAATGGCTATCTGAGCAACTATCAGGAAGTGAACGCTGAAAAAAGAATCTGTACAATATCCGCAGTATGTAGGCTCCTCCCTTTTGGGGAGGTCGGGAGGGGCTTTCTCCTCTCCTTGTTTGCCCTTTTTACCCTATTTTTGTGGCTATGCGTATTTGGGCTTATTTATGTGTATTGCCGGTACTGCTGGCGCTGAGTGGCTGCGGTATATATAGCCTGTCAGGGGCCACCATAGAGGGTAAAAATATTAATATCCACCAGTTCGAGAATAAGGCGCGTAATGTTGTGCCCAGCCTCGCTACCACCATGACCACCAAGATAAAAAGTCGCATACTCTCCCAAACCGGCCTGAAGCCGGTGAATAAGGATGATGCTGACTATGATATATCGGGCGACATTACGGCTTATGATGTGACGGTGACCGGCGCCCAGAGCGTGCAGGTGGCCACCAAGAACCGCCTGACCATAAGTATAAAAGTGACCTTCAAGAACCGCCTCAACGACAAGGCCGATTTCACGCAGACGTTCACACGCTTCTCTGATTTCGATGCGTCGCAGATATTGCAGAATGTGGAGGCCGCACTCATTGAAGATATAGGAAATCAGCTATCGGATGATATTTTTAATAAAGCTTTCGTAAATTGGTAGCGCAAACCATGAGTCAATCGTCTATAAAATATATATCGTCATTACTCGACCGCCCGGAGAACATCTCGGACGGAGATCATAATAGTGTTGCCTTGTTCCGCCAGACGTTCCCGTACTTTGTTCCGGCACGGTATATACAGGCGGCAGAGAAGTATAAGAAAGCGGCAGATTTTACCCCTGGACTGCTCTCTGAGATACAGCCGTACATGGGCAACTGGCTGATGCTGTGTACCTTCCTGGAGGGCACCAAGCGTCCCGCCGCAGCTCCCTGGGCCGACAAGATCACTGATAAGCGGAATGTGGATGTGGCCAGGCCGGTAGCGGATGCAGATAAGCCGGCGCAGAAGGTGCCGGGTTTCCTGCAGCAGGCAGCCAGCGCTACCCAGCCAAAACAATTGCCCAAGGATGCGCCTAAGGCAACTCCTCCCCCACCACCAGTAATAGCCGAGGTGAAGAAGGAAGAGCCCAAGGTAGTAGCACTACCGGTTGTAGCCGAAGTAAAGAAAGAAGAACCTAAGGTAGTAGCGCCGCAGGTGGTAACCGAGGTGAAGAAAGAAGAACCGAAAGTAGTAGCACCACCTGTAGTTGCAGAAGTGAAGAAGGAAGAACCGAAAGTAGTAGCGCCACCTGTGATAGCCGAAGTGAAGAAGGAAGAGCCTAAGGTAGTAGCACCACCGGTAGTAGCTGAAGTGAAGAAAGAAGAACCTAAAGTAGTAGCACCACCGGTTGTTGCCGAAGTGAAGAAGGAAGAACCTAAAGTAGTAGCACCACCGGTGATAGCCGAGGTGAAGAAGGAAGAGCCTAAAGTAGTGGCACCGCAAGTAGTAACCGAAGTGAAGAAGGAAGAACCGAAGGTAGTAGCACCACCGGTGATAGCCGAGGTGAAGAAGGAAGAACCTAAAGTAGTAGCACCACCGATAGTTGCCGAGGTGAAGAAGGAAGAGCCTAAAGTTGTTGCAACACCAGTTGTAGCCGAAGTGAAAAAAGAAGAACCGAAAATAGTAGCACCACAGGTAGTAACCGAAGTAAAGAAAGAAGAGCCTAAGGTAGTAGCGCAACCGGTTGTAGCCGACGTGAAAAAGGAAGAGCCTAAGGTAGTAGCACCAGTCATAGCCGAAGTGAAGAAAGAAGAGCCTAAGGTAGTTGCACCACCAGTTGTTCCGGTAGCAGCAGAAACGAAACCACGGGTTGAAGCTCGTGAAGAGGTAGCTGGCATACCTGATATATTGGGCCATACGGTCATCCCTGAAGTGACGTCATTTGAACCCGTGCTGTCAGAGGTGAAGATTACGCCACAGATACATCTGCCGAAGATGCCAACCCAGGCCGAGGCATTGAAGGAAGATCCGGGTTTCGTGGCCCGGCCCGCGCAGGTAGTACACCCACTCAAAGAAATGGTGCGGGAAATGCTGCCTACCAGGTTAGTGCCGGCGAAAGTGGCCATAACGAAACCAACTGAGCCCGAAGCGCCTAAGGTAGAAGCGATACCGGTTGTTGCAAAGCAGGCCCCGACACAGGAGCCCGCAGCACCAGACGAAAAAGAACCATTAATAAATCCTGTGTATACCGAAGACTACTTCCTGCAGCAGGGCGTGAAGGTGTCGCTGGAGATACCGGAAGAAATTGATGAATTTAAAGAAGTGACCGAGATCGATGAGGATGAAGACAAGTCGCTGATGGTGATGATGAGCTTCTCGGAATGGCTGCTCCACTTTAAGAATAATACCGAGAAGCAGAAAGAGGAGAAGAAGGATCAGAAGGCGCTGAAAACTATGTGGCAGAAGGAGAAACTGGCCGCTGCTATGGAAGAGGAGAATGAAGAGATACCTGAGAATGTATTTGAGATGGCCGTAAACTCTATTACCAAGGAGGATGGCCTGGCCAGTGAATCATTGGCAGATATATATATCAAACAAGGTAAATATGATAAAGCTATAGAGATGTACCGTAAATTAAGTTTGCGGAATCCTAAAAAAAATGCTTACTTTGCGCGCAGAATTGAGGAAGTTTTAAAGGAAAAACAATCATGATACCAATTATTACGATACTTATATTGCTGACTTGTGTAGTCCTGTCATTTTTTATCCTTATCCAGAACCCTAAAGGTGGCGGGCTCTCCGGCACGTTCGGGAATATGAGCTCGGCCGTAATGGGCGTAAAGCAGTCTACCGACGTAATGGAAAAAGGTACCTGGACACTGATAGGTGTTGTAGGCGGCCTGTGCGTTATCTCTGTAATGTTCTTCCAGAAGCCACAGGGCAGCGAAGGTGGCAAGAGCCAGCCTAAGGCAGCTACTCAAACATCTAAGTCCGGTAAGTAAATTTCTCTAAGTTTACTCTGCATCATCTACCGCGTAGCTTTCTACGGGTTCCGCTATATTGGTGTCCGTCTGTTCAGTACGGGTTACCTTGGTTTCAATGTAGTTGATTACCACAGACAGGGCAAATGCAAATACGATCATCACAACAGTCATACTAACTCCTCAAAGGGGGTTTGTTATCCCTTCAGTTATGTATATACAATAAGCGTACCAAACTTATTAACAGCCCATAATCAGGAGAAATAGGGCTATAAATTGCGTTGATAAACTATGTTTAACGTAAGAGTTCAAAGTTGCCCTTCATCATATGCCTTGTGCCGTTAAGCGTGTAGAATATCTCGTAAAAATAGGTGCCTATATCTTGTTTTGTGCCTTTATATACACCATCCCAACCGGCATATATATTCTGAGTATAAAAGATATTTTGGCCGTACCGGTTGAAAACCCTGAATGTAAACTCCTTATAGTCCTGTAGCGATCCGCCAACTCTGATAATGTCATTCTTGCCGTCATTGTTCGGTGTAAAGGCCGAAGGAAACCAGATATCACAAAGATCGAAAGTGACATGGACCGTGTCGGATGCAGTACCACATTTATTAGCAATTGAAGCCCAATACGTTCCGGTAGCGTCAGGCGAAAACGTCGGACCGATATTGCCATTCGACCAGGTAATACTCCCCTCACTTGCCGATATAGGGAGTAACAGCAATACACCCTGGCATATTGTTGTATCGTTACCGAGACTTATCTCCGGCACAACGTTCTTTATAGATATAATGGAAGACGCACTGCACCCATTTTCTGTTACAACGACGCTGTATGCTCCGGGCGAGGAGACCATAATAAAAGAATCTGTGCTGCCTGTACTCCATTGGAACAATACACCGCCGGGTTCCGTCGGGCTAACTATCATTGTATCACCTATACAAAGCATAGTATCGGTGCCGAGGTCCACGACCGGCGTAGGCTTCACTGTAATATGAAATGTGTCTACCAGGATACTACAGGCATTGTCGGAAGTGACAATATGTATTCCGGTCAGAGTTGTCGCAATTGATGAAGTGGTTTGTCCGGAATTCCAATAGTATCGGAGGTAGCCGGGTGGCGCATTCAGTGTAGTAGACGATGCGGAAGAACATGCTTCTATATCTATGTGCTCATATTGTGTGCCCGGATTTGCTATCGTCACATCGAAGGTATCAATAAGCACACTGTTGCCACAGGTCCTACAGTATACATAATACTTCCCCGTTGAACTAACGATCATTGAATCAGTGGTGTTGCCATTGTTCCAATAGTACAGATAACCCGCCGGCGCCTGAAGCCGGAGATGCAATTTCGAAGTTCCGCAGGCAATTGTATCCCGTATTGTCTCATAGGTCGTGTCAGCTATGCTGCCGTATTTTGCCAGATAAAATGCTTCTGAGCCTGAAACAACGCCGAGTGTATCGGGGCCAGCAATTAGCTTGTCTCCATAGAAACCAGTGAAATAGTCACCACAGACAAATACATTTCCAAAAGGATCACAAGCTATTCCCATTTGATCATCGCCACCGCCACCAAGCCCTGCATACCCCAGAACACTTCCCGAAAGATCATAACCTGCGATGAATGTAGGATCTCTCCAATATGGAGCGCTACCGCCGATCGCAAGTGTATCACCCGACCCTATGGTTGCGCTTTCAGAATAGCTGCCACCAACCCAAACCTGGCCACATTCGGCCAATGAAACGGTATAACCCAATACACCCGAAGTTGGGGAACCAATGGTTTTACTGAAAGTCACGACATCTGCCGGTGAGTATTGCACAAGGAACAATGCTGATTGAGGTACAGCCGCTGGGTACGTTCGCAATATTGTTGTACCCCCCAGGGTTATCGAGCTGTCGGCGAAGGTTCCAGCCATATAAACATTACCTGTCTTATCGCTCGTCAGCCCCGCACTAAAGGCACCATTTGCCCCGCCAGCACCTTCGCCCCAGACAGGAGTACCCGTAGAAGAGAACTTGGCGATATAAGCGCTAACATACTTGTATGGATTTGTGATAACCGACGAGCCAATAGTAATGGACGGGGATAGGAATGCACCGGCTACGTAGACATCTCCCGTAGATGAGACAGTAATCCCAAACGCATAGTCGCTGGATTTCCCTCCTATTGATGAAGCCCAAACCAAAACACCCGCCGGAGTATATTTGGCTACAAAGATATCATAAGTACTGCCGCTTGGATCTGCATTTGTGAGCGTTGTACTGCCAACCGTCATACTACTTCCTCCGAAAGCAGATGCTATATAAATATTGCCTGCGGTATCTGTTGCCACTCCGCCTATACTCAAAATAGTAGTGCCGAAAAAGGGGAAGCCCCCGGAAATAATATTCCCGTCGCAAATCGCCCATAAAACTGTTCCAGATGGATTCACTTTTGCCACATAGTATTGTGCTATAACACCTCCGCTATATTTATTCGTCAAAACAAAGCCACCTATCTGCATAGTAGCACTGGTGAAAGATCCGAAAAGTATCAGGTTACCTGATTGGTCAGTAGTAATATTGTTCAACATTGTTGACCCTGATCTTGTACCGTCTGTCCATAGCACAGTACCTGTAGGGCTATATTTGACCCAGACAGATTCGTAAGTAACACCTGTTGAAGGCGGTGCGAATTTTGTACCGAAAAAAATCGGTGAAGACGTCGTTACTATTGCGCCACCATAAACATTACCAAACTTGTCAGTTGCAACCTGCCATGCATCTGCCGCGGTTACGGATCCGCTCGAACCTCTACCCCATAACCATTTCTGAGCTGAGGCAGACTGATGCAGGCAACTAACTAAACAGTATAAAAACAGAAACGGAATACATGACGATGTATTTTTAATCACGAGTATCTGTATTGGTAAACAAGTGAAAAATGATATTCATTCTCTGATCACAGACCCCGTATCATGATATTATTATTGCATTGCTTCATGCTGAGAGGAAGCAATAATCTCTGTATTGCAATAATCGTACCAAACCCTTAATTAAAGGATTGCCCGCTTTACAAGTCCACCAGCAAGATTGTAAATTTTTCTATCGTATCAGTGTCACATTGCCATGCTTCACAAACGGAGCGCCCTCAGATGTGGTGGCACTCACTTCATAGATATAAACATCAAATGGTTGTGGCGTACCGTTGAATGTACCGTCCCAGCCCTTATCTATATCTGAGGTCTCAAACACCTTGTTACCCCAGCGGTTGTAGATACGGAAGTATTCCAGCTTGGCTATACCCTGCTTGATGATGGTGAAATAACTGTTAGGTCCGCTACCGGGTGTAAAGGCATTGGGCAGTGTCAGCAATGTAGATGCATCTACAAGTATGTCAATAGAGTCTACCACCTTGCAGCCCCAGGCATTGCTGGCGTATACTTTATACTCCGTGCTTACTTCAGGCGTGGCTACCGGGTTAGAGATATGTGCGTCATCAAGGCCGATGGCAGGGAACCAGGTGAAAAACTCACAGTTGGTCTTGGGTGATAGCTGGTAAGATTGGCCGGGATGCAGGGTCACGGTTGTTTCGTCAAAGTATACCACACCCAGCGGATGCACATTCACATTCACGGTCAGCGTGTCCCTGCAGCCGAATGAGCTGGTGGCGATCATCGTATACTCCTGCGAGGTGATCGCCTTCACCCATGGTGTGCTGCTTACAGTATCGTCCATGTAGAGACTCGGGGTCCAGTTGTAGGCTATGCCGCCGGTAGGCCTGAACTGAACAGAATCGTGCGGGCAGATATTAAAAGTGGTATCGAGGTGCGCGAAGTTACCCGGATGCACGATCACATTCATGGAGTCGTAGGCAAGGCAACCGGCAGGTGTATATACTGCCACACGCACAGTAGTGTCGGGGCCTGCGGTATATGTTACAGATGAAGTGCTGTCGTTGTCTAAGCAGTTGGCAGGCGTCCAGCGGTACATGTATTTGTTGTACCACTTCGGATTCACGTCTGCAGTGATGCGCAATGAATCGAACTGGCACACCGCCCTGTTATCACCTATGTACACAGTAGGCACCGGCTGCACATCTACGTGGAATGATTCAGTAATATCCGGGCACAACGTCATAGACGCAACGAGCGTGTACGTGGCTGAGGTATCGGGAAGTATGACAGGAGCCAGCGATGTAGAAACAGGTATGCCGGCTGTAGGCGTCCACTGATAGGTCTGGCCTAAATTTCCGGTAGCCATCACTTGTACGAGGGCACCACGGCAGATAGATGTATCGTGATTGAAGAAATTAAGTGTATCCCAGAGTATGGTAACGTTGATCGTATCTGCGCCAGGGCAGCCTCCCACGGTCACCTGCAGCCAGTATTTGCCGGTAGTAGTAGCTACGAGTGTAGGCGTGGTACTTGCGTCGTTCCATAGATAAGATGGGGCTGTGTATGTAATAGACGATTGCAGTGTATCTGGCCGCCCTTTACAGTTGAGATAATCAGGACCCCACGCTACTACAGGCGGCGGTGATAAGAGAATATGTATTGAATCCGTAGTGGTACAACCCGAATCAGTGACAGCGAGCCAATAAGTGCCCGTTGTAGCGGTGGTGATAGAATCGGTGGTAGTACCCGTGTTCCACAGATAGCTGGAGCCCTTCGGTTGTTTCGAGGTCAGTATCAGCGAGTAGGCCGCGCAGAAAGAAGTATCGTTCCCTAAATTCACTACCGGCATTTTGTGTATGGTGAGATGGAAGGTATCATTGACGGCCGTACAACCTGTTGTTGCCGTAACATAATATGTACCCGCAGTAGTTGCCGACAAGGAAGATGTAGTGGCTCCGGTGTTCCATTTATAGGTGCTATAGCCCGCAGGGCCATTCAATGTAACAGAACTGCTCGAAGCGCATACACTGGTATCTGAAGCGATATTGGTGACAACCACCGGTGAGCTAGCTACGTTAAAAGTGTCTACGAGTACGGCGGTGCCGCAGGCGATGCAGTATACATAATACTTACCCGGACCTCCCACATTGAGCGAATCTGCTGTGGTACCGTCATCCCAGTAATAAGAATATCCGGGCGGAGCTTTCAGTGTGATCGTGGTTATCGATGCCCCACATGCCGCAGTATCCTTACTGGAATATGTAGTATCCGGGGGCGCTATTACATTCGCGTACTTGGCCATAAAGAATATCTCAGAGCCGGGGGATCCAGCAAGGGTATCCGTACCAACTGCAACTGTATCGCTGGCATAATAATCGCTGCAAAGAAAAACATTTCCTTTCGCATCACAGGCAATACCTAACTGGTCATCACTACCAGCTCCTATTCCGGCATACCCAACAACACTCCCCGAGAGATCATATCCCGCAATGAAAGTAGGGTCTTCCCAATATGTCCTATGCTTTCCGGTAGTGAGCGTATCACCGGGAGCAATTACTATAGACGAGCTGAAATCGTAAGCACCGCCTACCCAAACCTGGCCGCAAGAAGCCAACGCAATAGAAAAGCCTTTTGCTGAGCCAGAAGCAGATCCGATGCTTTTATCAAAAGTGACGACATCTGCCGGTGAATATTGCACCAGGAACAACGCCAGTTGAGGCACGGCTCCAGGGAATGTACGGGGTACGGTGACTGCTCCAAAGGTGATAGACGCATCACCAAAGCCGCCTGTCATGTATACATTGCCAAAATTATCGCTTGCTAACCCTACCCCAAAAGCTCCATTGGTGCCACCTGCGGCCTCTGCCCATGTAGGTACTCCTGTCGCCGAGAATTTGGAGATGTATGCAATGTAGTTAGTATAGGGATCTCCGATAGCTGAAGTCCCTACATTCATTGTGGACGATTGGAATGAGCCCGATACATATACATAGCCAGTAGAGGCAACAGTAATGCCAAAGCCATAATCATCCTTACTGCCGCCAATAGAAGAAGCCCATACCGGAACTCCCGCTGAGGTGTACTTGGCTACAAATACATCATACGTTCCACCGGTAGGGTCAGTATTAGTAAGGGTGGTACTGCCTATGGTCATGGTCTTTCCCGCGAATGATGATTCTATATAAATATTACCGGCCGCATCAGTAGTAACGCCCCCCATGCTCATAATAAAAGTACCGAAGAAAGACATCCATCCTGAATAGACATCCCTGCCGTCATTGATCGCCCACAGCACTGTACCCGTTGGGCTTACCTTAGCCAGGTAGTATTGCGAAACGCCTCCGCTGAATGCATTGGTCAGCGTAAATGAACCTATCTTCATAGTAGCGCTGGTAAAAGCGCCAAAAAGAATCAGGTTGCCTGAAGGGTCTGTTGTCAGGCAATGGAGATAGGTATTACCTGAGCTCGTGCCATCAACCCACAAAACTGCTCCGGTTGGATCATACTTAACCCAGAAAGACTGATAAGAGCCGGCGTAAGTGGGCAAAGTAGCACTGCCAAACGTTAACGGTGCTGAAGCGCTGACCACTCCACCTCCATATACGTTACCGGAGCCGTCAGTAGCTACCTGCCATGAATCAAAAAACGGAAAACCACCGCCTTTTGAATTCCTGCCCCACAGCCAACTTTGAGCGCTGGCTTTAGTTAGCGGCAGACAAATAACCAGGAAAATAAGAGAAAAGTAGGGTAATAGTTTCTTCATAAAATATGTGCATTCATATCAAATTTACGAATAAAAAGTAATTTACAATAGATTGGTATGAAAAATATTAATTATTAACCGACACTTAATTCCTATGATCTGCTGATAAGAAAAAATCAGCTAATTTTAGTTATTCTTGTTATACTTGCCAGTGCGTTTTAATTGACTGCAAAAACCCTTATTGACCTATGAGAAGTGACGATACAAATTGCGCCAGGATGCGACCAGGTAATATACTGAAGCGTTATGGGTACTATCTTTCTTCCATTGTCGTTTGCGTGCTGCTCACTCAGTGCATGACGCACAAAGAGCACTATAATATTCCGGCAAACATACCTCCGGAAGTAAGGAAAAACTACTTAGCAGACCTCGATAAAGGCAAGGTGCTCTATAAGACTAACTGCTCTGAATGTCATGGCATATTTACAAAAGGAAAGGACGGAGTTCCTAACTTCTCCAATCAGCAGATAGACAGGTATTCTACCCGGTTCATTATGCGCGATCCGAAAAACCATGCTGTTGCTGTGAAAATGAACCCCCAACAGTTGACCGAAGTGATCACTTATTTAAGGTGCCGGGTCACGAAAGATTCGGCTACGCATGTTATCCGCCCTGCAAGCATGTAGGCACCCAGGCAGGAAATAGCATGTTATCGTATCAGTGTCACATTGCCGTTTTTCTGGAAGGGGGTACCCTCAGATGTTGTTGCACTCACTTCGTAGATATATACATCAAATGGCTGCGGAGTGCCGTTGAATGTACCATCCCAGCCCTTGTCTATATCTGTGGTCTCGAATACCTTGTTGCCCCAGCGGTTGTAGATACGGAAGTATTTCAGTGTGGCTATACCCTGCTTAATGATGGTGAAATAACTATTAGGTCCGTTGCCCGGCGTAAAGGCATTGGGCAGTGTCAGTAATGTCGATGGATCAACGAGTATGTCAATAGAATCTACCACCTTGCACCCCCACGCATTGCTGGCATATACTTTATATTCTGTGTTTACCTGCGGTGTGGCTACCGGGTTAGAGATATGCGCATCGTCAAGGCCGATGGCGGGGAACCAGGTGAAATACTCGCAGTTGGTCTTAGGCGATAACTGGTAAGATTCACCGGGGTGCAGGGTCACTGATGTTACATCAAAGTATACTACACCCAGCGGGTGCACATTCACATTCACCAGTTGTGTGTCCTTACAACCGAATGAACTGGTAGCGATCATTGTGTACAACTGCGAAGTGATGGCCTTCACCCATGGTGTGCTGCTTACAGTATCGTCCATGTAGAGACTAGGGGTCCAGTTGTAGGCTATACCGCCTGTAGGCCTGAACTGAACTGAATCGTGCGGGCAGACATTAAAAATGGTATCGAGGTGCGAAAAATTACCCGGATGCACAATGACATTCATGGAGTCGTAGGCAAGGCAACCGGCTGGTGTATATACGGCTACACGCACTGTAGTGTCGGGCCCCGCAGTGAATACTACTGCCGATAAACTGTCGTTGTCTAAGCAGTTGGCTGGCGTCCAACGGTAGAGATATTTGTTGTACCACTTTGGGTTCACGTCGGCGCTGATGCGCAACGTATCGAACTGGCATACTGCCCTGTTATCACCAATGTACACGGTTGGCACAGGCTGCACATCTACATGGAACGAATCGATCATATCCGGGCACAACGGCATAGAAGTAGTGAGTATGTAGGTGGCCGATGTATCGGGGAGTATCACGGGAGCGAGCGAAGTAGAAACCGGGATACCGGCCGTTGGCGTCCATTGATAGGTCTGACCAATATTGCCGGTAGCCAGTACCTGCACTATCGCACCACGACAGATAGCGGTATCGTGATTAAAGATGTTCAATGTATCCCATAGTATGGTCACATTGATCGTATCTGCTGCTCCAGGGCACCCGCTATCTACCACCTGCAGCCAGTACTTGCCGGTCGTAGTAGCTACGAGCGAAGGCGTAGTACTCGCATCGTTCCATAAATACGTAGGTGAAACATAGCTGATGGATGATTTCAGCGTATCCGGTTTTCCTTTACAATTGAGGTAATCAGGCCCCAGGTCTACAATGGGTATAGGAGTAACCGTTACATTGATAGTGTCGGTTGTGGTACAACCCTTATCGTTAACAGTCAGCCAGTAATTACCTGTTGAATAAACTTGTATGGTGTTCCCAATGTTTCCTGTACTCCATAAAAGCGTATACCCCGCCGGTTGTACAGAGGTAAGTGTTAAAGTATCACCTTTACAAAAGGCCGTATCATTACCTAAGTTCACCACCGGTGATGGAATGAACGTAATGTTGAAAGTATCTATGACCACTTTGTTGCAACCGGCGAAATTATACACCCAGTAGCTGCCCGAACTGGTCACAGAGATGGACGATGCGGTGCTGCCATTGCTCCACAGATCAGATAAGTAACCAGTAGGTGCAGACAGTATTGCAGCGCCCTTCGCCACACAGGCTATGGTATCGTTATGGTTAAATAAAGTATCCGGCATGGTCACATCTACATACACACTATCCTTCACGGTACATAACTGCTCGAATGAAATGTCGTCAACTACAAAGTCATTACCACCGGCAGATGTTTCGGCATCATAGATACAAATGTTGGCAGTGGTATTGACCCCGCTGTTCCAGGTGCTGCTGAAATTCACCCAGGTACCTACTGTGGCAGTGAGGGTTGCAGGCGTACCTATCAACACCCCATTGATCCTGAATTGAAGGATGGGATAAGTACCCGGCCCGCTGGGAGATGCATTTGCAAACCAGGCAGAGAAATCATAGTCGGTATTGGGCGTCACAGCAATTGTTTCGCACCAGAAGTCCAGCGGAGTTGGGCCACCGTTGAGTATCATCATTGGTCCGGTACCCGTGGTATGATCTCCAAAGTGGCTAAACCCGGAGTGTACATCGTGCGGATCTGTATCTACAGAATAGTAACCCTCGTTAAGAATGCCGCTTGGTGGCGGAGTATATAAGTATGCTGTGCTGAACCCGGTATTACCTGCGCTGAAATCGCCATTGATCACGTGGTTGAAGTTGATCAGTGATTGTACCGTAATGTCGTACCAGCCCGATGTACCGGCAGTAAGCGTAGGATTTAATATGGTAGAGCTTGAAAGACCGGTAACGGGCGTCCAGGTATAACTCAATACTGTGTTGGTGCCGGTCAGCGTTGCCGGCATAGGTATCACGTCTCCCTGGCATGGGTGCAGGCTATCGGGTAAAGAAAGTGCGTCGCACGCGAGTGTCATCGGAGAGCAAACGTAACTGCTGCATGTAGGGTCAGTTTCATTTACCATAGATGCAACACCAGTCTGTGAGTAAATAGAACCATACACATCAAGGCCTGTTGGGTTGGCAGAGGCGCCCAGCACATTGTAGTTATCCACCACCAGGTTCACAGTGTGGGTGCCCGGCGCCAGGTATACCGTTTGCACAAAGTGCTGAAAGGTGCTGTAATATGTGGAGCTGATACCCGGAGTCTGTGAAAAAGTAAGCGGTGTAATGCCGTCGATATTGGAAGAGACCAGGTAGTTATCATTGGCAATATAGAAATCGAGCACCAGGCTATCCCCGGTACACACCCTGAACTGACGCCCCAGTGTGGCATTGTACACAGTTATGCCCGTACCATCAGTGATGTAATAGTTGGAGTTAACGCAGCCGATATAACCACCGGGTTGCACCAAAGGGTTGTTTGCCCAACCGGCGTTTGTAACAATATCTGCATTACCCGGCGGCGTCACTTCTGTCAGCCCCGGCAACGAGCCGAGCGTTGCAATAACTGCGGCCGCTATTCCGGGAGTTTCGGCGGTGACGATCCAGTGCGGATCAGTGACCGGTGTAGCTCCGTTTGCGCCGGGAGTGATGCCCGCTCCTGTAAGAGGGTTGAACCCTGTATTGATCCTTAGCAAATTAACAAGACATTGTCCATTAACCTGCGAGACAGATAGGATCAGGGTTAACAGGAACAGATACTTCTTCATTGCGCGCATGTATTAAATGATCACGATGGTTACTACAGCCATCGCCAGCTATTTTTGTCATTCGTTTGCATTCACAATACCGCCCCTGGTAGCGCTGCTACCTTATCAGTGTCACATTACCATGTTGCTTAAACACCAGGCCTGTATTCGTGACCGCCTCAATCTCATACACATATACGGCAAAAGGTTGCGGCGCACCATTGTAGGTACCATCCCATCCCTGCGTTATGTTGCTTGTCTCAAAGACCTTTGCACCCCAGCGGTCGTAGATGCGGAAGTAGTCGAGTGTAGCGATACCACGTTTAATAATAGACAAAACATTATTAATTCCTGCTCCCGGTGTAAACGCGTTTGGTATAGCCAGTAGCGTAGAAGGATCAATGCGTATGTTAATGGAATCAGCTGTTGTGCAACCTGAAGTGGTCATAGCATGTACAATGTACTTGGTATTCGTAGGTGGCGATGCAACAGGATTTGATATATTGGTATCCGTAAGTCCTACAGGGGGAAACCAATTGAAGAACGAACAGTTCGTCTCCGGCGATATCTGGTATGTTTCTCCCGGATGAAGCACGGCGGAATCAGGCATGTAAATAACTGCCGCGGGATCTACTATGACCTCAAAGGTGAGGGTATCCCGGCACCCATATTGGCTGGTACCGATGCTCGTAAACGTTTCGTTGGTTATGGCTTTCACCCACGGGTTAAGCGCCAGTGAATCATCCAGGTATTTACCGGGGCGCCATAAGTACGTGGTGGTTACTCCCGCAAGAGAGTCTTTATAGAACAATCCAGGCTTTAACTGTACAGAGTCGCCCGGACAAACGTGAATATTTCCCAGAGACGAATCAAAGTGGCCTGGATGCTCAATAATAAGTGCAGAGTCAGACCCCGAACAACCCGCCGGAGTAGTCACATAACAATACAGCTTTGTAGTATCACCGGCGTAGAATATGACCGTCTGGTTGGTAGAGTCATCTATATCAGTCCCAGGCGACCAATGGAATATATAATGGGTATACCAATTGGGCATGACTGTGGCCGTAAGGTTCAGGGTATCGAAGTCGCAGATGTTTCGATTCCCCCCAATGGAGACGATGGGGAACGGCTGGACGTCAACTTTGAAGGAGTATACCTGGTCCGGGCATCCTGGATAAGAGCCCGTGAGGAAATAAGTGGCGGAAGTATCCGGCGTAATATTAGTACTCGGCTGTGTGGATAATTTAACGCCGGTAGTGGGCGTCCACTGGTAATTAACAATCGGGTTAAATGTGGCGCTGCCTACTACCGTTCTACCGAGACATATAGAAGTATCCCTTGACTGGAACTGGAACGAATCGTTGACAATAAGTACCGTTATCGAATCAGCTTTTGTGCAGCCATTGTTAGTTATCTGTACCCAGAAATTGCCTGATGTAGTAGCCACCAGCGAATCAAGGTTACTGCCGGTGGACCATATATAGGCAAACCCTGTATCGTAAGTATCGAACTGGTTGTGTATGGTTACGGAAGAACCTGTACAATCGAAAATATCTGCGCCAAGATTGACCAGTGGCGTTGTCCTTACGTCAACAAATGCGGTATCATGCCCAACACAGACGATGCTATCTACGGTAACCCAATAGTTACCGGTGCTGGATACCCGTATTTTTGCAGTAGTGTCACCGGTATTCCAGCTATACGTGGCCGATCCGGTATGTTTTGCGCTCAGCGTTATTGTATCCCCGCTACAGATGTTTGTATCCAGTCCAAGGTTTACGGCTAATGGTTTACGCGTCACATTTATGTTGTCAATGGTGGTACAGCCGTATGGCTCGGTAATAGACAAATTATAGTTGGTAGTCACTCCGCTCGGCGGGAAGACGGTAATCGACTTATCCAATGTATCTCCATTGCTCCAGCTATATTGCCGGCCTGAGATAACGGGATTAGGCGTCAGGTTGATAAAGTCGGAGCAGATGGTCGTATCCTTACCTAAAGAAAAAGGATGAGTGTCCGGATTGAACATAAACAATTCCCTCCTTTGCGAGTCAGTGAGTGCAGCATTGAATATTGCTATATCATCTATTGATCCGATAATCGGCCTATTCCCGGCTGTCGCAGATATACCTATATTAAACAGACCGGAAGGTGGGCTTGGAGGCACAAGGAGTGAATAATTACCAATATAGTTCATATCTACCCAAAAAATATACTGTCCCTGATTATATTCTAACACAAGTTGGTGCCATGTACCATCAACAGGAATGTTTGATGGCAAAACTGTAATGCCACCGCCAAAGTATACGCTCACTATGTTTCCTGGTCCGCCTATAGTCCCGTCACTGAGCAGGAGTCCAACGCCATTAGCTGCAGGCGTGCCATTGAATATGATTATTGCGTTCTGTGACGAAGCAGCCGGAATGTTCACCCAGCATGAGTAGGTATAATCACCAGTGGGTGTGATAGAAGAGAAATATGGAGAATAGGAAAATCCCTTGCCGCCGCTAAAGCTGTAAGCGCTATTTGCCATACCAAACCTATCGGTTGTGAGTACCGGCGCAGCGCCCACGGCGCCGGCTATAGCAAGGTCACGCGCAGGTACATTCGTACTGTGGTCGTTATGTTCCGCGCAGAATGGATACCACGCCATAACGGGAAATGAGGCGCCACGGGTACTATCAGGGAAAGGATCTACGAGAAATGTTTGAACAAAGGAGCAACCTGTCGATGTTTTAGTGTATAAAATGTAGTCTACACCTTCGGATATACCTGTTACTATCCCTGTAGTACTGCCTACTGTGGCAATGGTTTTGTCGCTACTACTCCAGGTGCCAGCCGGAGTAGCATCTGATAAAGTTACTGAAAACCCATCCTGTACATGCGTAACACCTGTGATAGGTAATGGTATGGGGTTTACTGTAACTGTGACTATGGAATAACATCCTGTGATCGGTGTATAAGTTATGGTGGCCAAGCCGGCAGAAACGCCGGTAACGACGCCGGTGAGCAGCCCCACAGTGGCTGTTGACGGAAGGCCTGACGTCCACACACCGTTAGGTGTTGGATCACTGAGCACTGTAGTATTATTCACACAAACACTGGCAGTACCCACAATCGGGGCCGCAGAGGGATCGACCGTAACAATGGTAAAAACGGAACATCCTGAAGGATAAGTGTAAAAGATGCTGTCTGTTCCTGCCTTGACGCCGTTAACACCCACATTGGCAACGCCCGGTGTAACGGTGGCTATAGCGGAGTTTTGGGTACTCCAGGTACCGCCAAATATAGGATCACTAAGTATGGTAGTGAAACCAGCGCAGACATTGGTGGCACCGGTGATAGAGGCTGTACCATATACAGTTACAATGAGCGTTGCGTGAGCTGTACCTGATGTATAACTGATAATAGATGTGCCGGGATATACTCCACTCACAAGACCCGTACCCGGATTCACAGTGGCAATAAGCATATTGCTGCTGCTCCATACACCGCCGGGTGTGGCGTCAGTTAAAGAAACAGAAGAGAACTGGCAGACTTTGGTGGTACCCGTAATAGGGCCTATAGCATAAGAAGAGAAAGACAGGGTCAAAGCAACTAATGCAAGGAAAAAATATTTCATACCGTGTGTTTTAAAAATAATTGAGTAGTCGAATATAAAAAGCAAAACCCTGCTTTATGGCACTTACCAACCGGTAAATAGCATAAAACAGCATTACTAACTAATGCAGGCACTGTTACGGATAACAGTCTTTTCATAAACAGTTTATCAGACAAATATAAAAATGCAATACAAATATATAAAAGTTAGGGAAAACACAGCGAATTTATTCGAGTTTTACCCTAAGTATCCACATAAAATAATTTCATCTATAGTTACAAAAACATAACAGCATACCTTAATGTAAATACCCGTGCCGTATACCTGATATAAGACAGTAATTTTTGATTAATGGTTGGTTGCAGTACAGTTATACTTTATCAGTACCGGAAAGGTGCTTCAGCAGTATTCATAAATTCCGTCCAAACCTCTTTTACCACATCTGCAGCAGGTATAATTTTTTTTATTATACTACTCACCTGCCCTATCTCCAGCTCCCCCTCCTGTAGTTCGCCCTCAAACATGCCATGCTTGGCACGCGCGCGGCCCAGCAATTGTTCCAGCACGGCAACCGGCGCCCCGCTATTTTCGGCTTCTTCCACTTTCTGATAAAACTGGTTTTTGATCATCCTCACCGGGGTCAGCTTTTTCAGGGTCACAACTGTATCGCCTTCATTTGCCGCAACTACCGCTTCCTTGAATGCGTGGTGACTCGACGCCTCCGGGGTACATACAAACCTGCTCCCTATCTGCACACCCTCAGCGCCCATGGCCATCATAGCGTACATGGCACGGCCTGTGGCTATGCCCCCTGCTGCAATAAGCGGTATGCTGATGGCCTGCCGCACCGCGGGTATCAGGCAAAGTGTGGTAGTTTCTTCGCGGCCGTTATGGCCGCCTGCCTCAAACCCTTCGGCAACTACCGCGTCAACGCCGGCATCCTCGCACTTCTTTGCAAACTTAGCACTCGACACCACATGCACTACAGTGATGCCCTGCGCTTTGAGCCTAGCCGTCCAAGTTTTAGGGTTGCCGGCTGATGTGAAGACGATGGGTACTTTCTCAGCTATGATGTGGGCTATATGCTCTTCTATGTCGGGGTACAGTAAGGGCAGGTTTACGGCGAAAGGCTTGTCTGTGGCCTGCTTGCATTTGCGGATATGCTCCAGTAATACCGCAGGGTACATACTACCCGCCCCTATGATACCCAGACCGCCGGCATTGCTCACGGCGGCAGCCAGCCGCCAGCCGGAAGCCCAGATCATGCCGGCCTGTATAATGGGATAACGGATACCCAATAGCTGCGTGACCCGGTTATTAAATCCATCTGCGGTAAATTTCCCTTCCTGGAGCATCGATGCAATATTTAGGTTGCAAACTTAATACTTAGGAACGATGACATGAAGTATCCGGGAAATGGTTATTTACTCTCCAGCCGCACCACAGGCACTATCATTTCTTCCAGCGAGATACCCCCGTGCTGGAAGGTGTTCTTATAATAGTTCACAAAATGGTTGTAGTTGTTGGGGTAGCAAAGAAATACATCACCCTTGGCGAATATGAAAGTGGAACTCACATTGGGCCGTGGTAAACCGGCAAATTTAGGATCGCGGAAGGCCAGCACATCCTTCTCGTCATACTGGAGATTACGGCCATGCTTGTAACGCAGGTTAGTTGTAGTGGCCCTGTCGCCCACGCATCTGCTTGGCGTCTTCACCCGTGTGCTGCCGTGGTCGGTGGTGATCATTACCTGTATATCTTTGTCAGCTATTTTACGGAGTGCGCGGTGCAGCGGCGAATGTTCGAACCAGCTAACGGCCAGGGAACGATAGGATACTTCATCGCCGGCAAGCTCTTTCAATACTTCCATTTCGGTGCGGGCATGAGAGAGCATATCCACGAAATTATAAACGATCACCGTTAGGTCATTTGACAGGCAATTATGGATATTGTCTTCCATAGTTTTTGCGTCATCATTATTAGTGATTTTGATGTACTGCCACTTAAGATCGTCTAGTTTCAGATGCTTTAATTGGTTAGCGAGGAAGGCCTGCTCGTAGAGGTTTTTGCCACCTTCTTCATCATCGTTCTTCCACTCCAGCGGGAAGTGCGCTTCAATGTCTATGGGCAACATACCAGCGAATATCGCATTGCGGCAATACTGGGTAGCTGTAGGCAGGATACTGTAAAAAAGATCATCTTCCACGATTTTGAAAGACTCTGTGATGATTGACTGGAAAGCTTTCCAGTGGTCGAGCCGGAGATTGTCTATCACTACCAGGAATGTAGGCTTACCCTTTTTGATATAGGGCGCTATCTTCTTCTCAAACACCTTGTGCGACAGCAGCGGCCCTGAGTTGCCGTTATCCTTTATCCAGTTGGCGTAGTTCTTAGAGATGTATTTGAAGAACTCTGTATTGGCCTCCGCTTTCTGCGATTGCAATATCTCCATCATCTCTTCACTATCACTCTTATTCATCTCCAGTTCCCAATACACCAGTTTCTTGTACAACTCCTTCCACTCTTCATGGTTGGGGTTAGAGCTGAGCGCCATGAACAGGTTACGGAAGTCCTGCTGGTAGGCTACGGTAGTCTTCTCAGAGATCAGGCGCTTGCTATCCATTATCTTCTTCAGCGACAGCAGCACCTGGTTAGGGTTTACCGGCTTTATCAGGTAGTCAGTGATCTGCGCGCCTATGGCGTCTTCCATTATATACTCCGCCTCGTTCTTGGTGATCATTACTACGGGTTGCTGCGGCAGCATCTCCTTAATTTTAGCCAGTGTTTCCAATCCTGTGAGGCCGGGCATACTCTCATCCAGCAGCACCACATCTACCGTCTTATCCTTGAGCAGTTCCAGGGCGTCGTAGCCATTGGTAAGCGGCGTCACATCATAGCCCTTATTCTTCAGAAACAGTATCTGTGATTTCAGTGAATCTATCTCGTCGTCTACCCAAAGTATTTCGCCCTGTGTGCTCATAGTAGTGTGTGCTGTTTAATTAGTGAGAATAAATGTATTACAAATTATGTACCGCGTATATCATGCTCAATGAGTTTAACTCAAATTTGACAAGCCGGTATATTTGGAATAACGTTCAATAGCTATTAGTATTGCACTATAAGAATACATTAACATCATGCCATCCGTTACTATCAGAAGAGCCACCGCTGCCGATTGCCCACGTATGCTGGAACTCATCAATGAGCTTGCAGTCTATGAGCGCGCGCCCGACGAGGTGACCGTGACCATGGAACACTTTGCAGAGAGCGGCTTCGGGGAACGCCCGGTATGGTGGGCGTTCGTGGCTGAAGACGCAGGCGTAGTGCAGGGCTTCGCCCTCTACTATATAAGGTACTCTACCTGGAAAGGCCAGAAGATGTACCTGGAGGATATACTGGTGACCGAGGCCGCCAGGGGCCGTGGTATGGGCGGCCTGCTGATGGAGGCGCTGATAGCAGAAGCCAATGAAAAGAAGCTGAACGGCATCACCTGGCAGGTGCTGAACTGGAACGAGCCAGCCCTCAATTTCTACAAAAAATATACTGTCAGGCTGGACGACGAATGGGTGAACGCCTCACTCGACTTTTAGATCACCTTGTTGCTTTTATCAGGTCATCATTTTTCATGAACTCAGGACAGCGGTAGGTGGTAAAGTGCCACGATACGCTGAGCAGGGCCATCATGTACTGATCGTATGTGGCGCTATTGCCCCGCTGCTTGCCTGCCGTGCCTATGGGCTTGGAAGGATTTATCTCAATGGACCTGTCCTGTAGTATCTGGGTGATGGAGCCATTGGTAAATTTACCCGCACCTGCGTAGGTGGTGCTCACATCATCGAGGT